>NZ_BCQG01000005.1 GCF_001544315.1 Geobacillus jurassicus NBRC 107829 | reverse complement strand
CCAGCCGTATATCGTCGTTGTTTCTTTCCCCTATTTCTGCTATGATGAGGGTAGATTTGCCCCTCATTCCGGCATGAATGGGTCTCGGTCATAGAGGCAAGATGCCGGGTGAATCGCCCGGCTTGTGGAAACATCAAGAAGGAAAGCCGCCTACACGCCAGCTGAAGGCGCAGGGCTGCTGGATGACGAAAAGGGAAGGATGGGAGAACCGTATGGATGATCGTACATTTCGCAGAGCGATGGGGAAATTTGCGACCGGCGTGACGGTCGTGACAACGGAATATCAAGGGGAAGCGAAAGGAATGACGGCGAACGCGTTTATGTCCGTTTCGCTCGAGCCGAAGCTTGTCGTCGTCTCCATCGGCCATAAAGCGCGAATGCATGACATTGTCAAGCAAACGGGGAAATTTGCCGTCAACATTTTGCGGCGCGATCAAGAGGAGTTGTCGCGCTTGTTTGCCGGCCAGTTGAAAGAAGAACGCCATGTTCCGTTTGATTGGGTGAACGGCCATCCGATTTTGCCGGAGGCGTTGGCGAATATTTTATGCAATGTCCATAGCTCGTACGTTGCCGGCGACCATACGTTGTATTTTGGCGAAGTCACCGACATTTTCATGAAAGAGGAACCGGGCGACCCGCTTTTGTTTTTCGAAGGACAATACCGAAGCATCGGACAGTAAGCGCTCCGGGATTGGCGAGGCAGTCGGCTGACATTTCGATGTGGGGGTGGAAAAGAGGCTGTCTCAAAAGGCGGTTCTTCGTTCAGCATAGCCCGCCATATCGTGTTCCGGCCGTTTATACGGCAATCAGAAAAGGTGTCCCGTCTCGTTTGGGACACCTTTTTGTCATTTTTTCAGCACGTCATGGTCAACGTACCGTTCGCCGTTCAGCTCGCTGATGACGTTGATGGCGACTTTCGCCCCGTCGCCCGCCGTGATGATCGTATGAACGCTGACGCCGGCCACCGTCCCTGCCGCCCAAATGCCGTCGATGTTCGTTTTGCCGCTGGCGTCGACGTCAATCACCGTTTTAATGCGCGGCTCCGTGCCTGGTTTGGTGCGCAGGCCGACTTTTTCCGCCAGATCAGTGGCGACGCCGGTGGCGAAAATGACGTGTTTCGCCTCAAATGAGCCGTTTTCCGTTTCGAGGCGGAAGCCGTTGTCCGTTTTTTGCACGTCCGTCACTTGTGTTTCAACCAATTCCGCGCCGAATTTGGCCGCTTGCCGTTTTCCTGTTTCAACCAAGTCCGGGCCGCTGATTTCCGGAACGCCGTAATGATTTTCCACCCAGGCGCGTTTTGTCATGCCTTTGTCGTTGTCAAACAACACCGTTTTTTTCCCCGCTTTGGCGGCGAAGATCGCAGCGCTCGCTCCCGCCGGCCCAGCGCCGATGATGGCGATGTCGTACATCGTGACAGCCTCCTTGTTTTGAATATTGGCACTATTATTACCTTATCATAAATGGAAACAGAGGCCAAATGATATGCTTGATATTTATAATTATTATCATTTTATATTTACTTTAAATAATCATAGGTGTATAATAGAAACCAACCACGCAACAAAGGGGAGAAAACGAGTGAATAAAACGATCGTTTGTGAACAGTGCGGCCAACCGCTGCGGCGGCTGAAACATTCATTGCTTTGCCAATGCGGGATGAAAATTGTCGTTCAAAAATCATATAGCTAAAAAACGATTTCCTGTTTCTGTCGTATTCAACCGGCGAATGGCGCCGGTTTTTTTCTGTCCTCATTTGGGGTGGCGGCGAATATATAAAAATAAAACCGGATTTTTCATAAGGGTTGGTGCCGCTGATGCACGACAAACAAGATTTGGGTGCTCGCTTGGCCGCTTTTTACCGAGGGATGGCGGAGTGGGTGGGACAAAAGCAGAAGTATTTCCCTCTTTCGTCCCATGAAGAGAGCCGGGATCAGTTGCTTGCTTACTTATATATGAGGGGGCACATGCCGTCGGATTTGCTTGAAGCGCTCGAAGAAAGCGGATGGAGGCTTGAGGGGCAAGAGGCTCATCTCATCGACGCGGTCGAACGAATGTTGGCTTATTTGCGCACGCCGGTTGATGGCGGATGGGAGCTTCGAAAGGTGACAAGAAAGGAAGCGAAACAGTTGCTTCATAAACGGGCCGATGCGGTGTTTGGAAGCCTGAGTTCTGTTCGGCCGACGCGCATCATGGTGACGATGGACGAGGCATGGGTGGATGAGCCGGGGTTGATCGAGCGGCTGCTTCTTTATGGCATGGACATTGCCCGCATCAATTGCGCCTACGGTTCGCCGGAAACGTGGGAGGCGCTTGTGGCCATCATTCGTCAAGCCGAGAAGCAGTTGGAGCAACAGCTGCAGGGGAGGCGATGCCGCATTTACATGGATCTGCCGGGGCCCAAAATCCGGGTCGACCGCTTGGCGGTCAACGCGGGGCCGACGAAGCTCTCTGTGAAGAAAAATCGATATGGAGAGCCAATGGAGCCGCTAGCCGGCATCATTTCCTTCTCTTCTTCCCCGCCGCCGTCTCCGCTCCCCCGCAATGTTTCATTCTTGTGGCAGTTGACGGTTGAGAACGGAGCGACCGTCGAAGAAGGGGATGAACTGCTGTTTACCGATGTGCGCGGAAAAAACCGAAAGCTGCGGGTCACTGAACAAATCGCGCCGTCTTGTTTTAAAGTTCTTCTTTCGCGGACGGCCTATGTGCAAAAAGGGATGAAACTGCGGCGCAGGTCGGCTTCTTTCACCCTTTCTTCTGTTTTGTCCATTCCAATGAAAGCGTTTGTCACCGTCGGTACGCCGCTGTATATTTATTTCGATGACGCTGCGTTTGCGGAGGCGCAGAATGGCTGCGGTGTGAAAATGACGACGACGTTGGCGAAAGCGTGGCGCAACGTGCGGGCGGGAGATCGCCTTTATTTGAACGACGGCCAAATTGCAGCGCGGGTCGTCAAAGTGCACGAGCGGCATGTGGAGGCTAAAGTCGTTGCCGATGGCGGAAAGCGGAAAGCGATTAAGCAAGGAACAGGCATCCATCTTCCCGATTCGTTTCTCCATTTGACGGTTCCACCGCTCACTGACCGCGACCTTGAATGGATTCCGTTCATCGCGAGCCATGCGGATATCGTCGGGCTGTCGTTTGTTCAGGCCCCTCATGACCTGCGAAAGCTTTATCATTTGCTTGCCGAACAAGGGGCTGGCTCTCTCCCGGTGATTGCGAAAATGGAAACGCGGACGGCGCTTCATAACTTCATTCGCATTTTGCTTGAAGGACTGAAGCTTCCGGCGTTTGGCGTGATGATTGCGCGCGGTGATTTGGCGCTGGAGATCGGGTTTGAACATCTTGCTGCCGCACAGAACGACATTTTGGCGCTATGCCGGGCGGCCCACATTCCGGTCATTTGGGCGACGCAAGTGCTTGAACAAATGGCGAAAAAGGGAATTCCGTCGCGCGCGGAAATCTCGGACGTCTCGCTTGGAAAGCAGGCGCAATGCATCATGTTGAACAAAGGAAGGCATATTGCGGAGGCGGTGCGCTTATTGTCGTTTTTGTTGGAAAAACAAGAGGGACAGAGCGGATCGTCGGTGATGCCGAAAACGGACGGCGAACGGATGAACCCGTTCCACTTGTGAGTGGGTGGAGGTGGAGCTTTCGGAAAGGTGCGGCTTCTTGTTGTTTGATGAAGAACGATCGCAAGCGATTTTGCCGGTTGCAGTGTGTAGTTCCGACTACCTGTGCAATGAACGTTCAGCGTTTAGTATTCAGATTGTGTGCGATGAAGAAATGGTTCGCGAATTGGAGGAAATCGCAATGACAGAACAAGAAATTTTAGAAGCGTTAGATTTTTGCACGCAAGAACCCTGCGACTTTAGTTGTGGGAAGAGGCAGAATCCTTATAGGCTTTTCTCTAGCAATGTCAAAAGGGGTTCCCGCTGTTTTGGGGACTCCGTATTTTTTGTTATATGTAAACCTTTATAAAAATTAAGTTGACAAATAACAGGATCATCAGGCAAAATAGAAACAAATATTGGGGAGGAGGGGAAACGTGCGCATCCGTTCCTTTATTTGGGCTGCACTGTTTGCGGCGTTGACGGCTGTTGGCGGGTTGATCAAAATTCCGGTGCCGGGGGATCTTGTGCTTTGCGTCGTTTGTTCTGTCATCGCGGCGCGCGTATGGCCGCGCATCCGACCGATCATCATGACTCAAAGGGTAGGGGGATAACATGGGAAATGCGATTTTCATGACCGGAACGGGAACGGAAATCGGCAAAACGGTCGTCACTTCCATCGTGGCGTTGGCGCTGGAGCGGCTTGGGATGAGCGTAAGCGTGTTTAAACCGGTTCAGACTGGACTGGCCGAAGACGGGGTGTCGTTTGCCGAACAATATTGGTATGAACGAGTGGCGAAGCTTTCCGCATCAGAAGGCATGTACTATATGGAACCGGCGATGTCGCCGCATTTAGCGGCGAAGTTGACCGGCACGTCCATCGAACCAGAGCGGATTGCCGAACGGTTGGAATGGTTGAAGCAGCGCTATGATGTGGTGCTCGTCGAAGGAGCGGGAGGGTTGGCCGTTCCGTGGTGCGAGCGCGGCGGACGATGGTATATGACGAGCGATTTTGTCCGCGATTATGAGCTGCCGGCGGTTCTCGTCTCGCTTTGCGGGCTTGGCGCCATTCACCACGCGGTGACGACGGCGGCGTATGCGAACGCCAAAGGCATTCGCCTGTTGGGCCTTGTGTTCAATCAGTTTCAGGAGCAAGAGATCATCCACCAAAACAACGTGGAAACGATCGCCGCCTTGCTTCAGCTGCCGGTGCTGGCGGTCGTGCCGCTCCTTCCCGCGGTGGCCAGGCGGGAACTTGAAGCCCTAGCTGAGCAGTGGATCGACCAAGGAAAGGCGAACCAATGGCTGGAGGTGCTTGGCGTTGGCGTATAGCTATGAGCAATTGGAACAGTGGGACAAGCAGTACGTCTGGCATCCGTTCACGCAAATGAAGCAGTATGCCAAAGAACGCCCCTTGATCATTGAACGCGGGCAAGGAAGTTATTTGTACGATGTTGACGGCAACCGGTACTTAGACGGCTATGCGTCGCTGTGGGTCAATGTCCACGGGCATAACGATCCGGAGTTGAATGCGGCGCTATCTGAACAGCTTGCGAAAATCGCCCACTCGACGCTGCTTGGCTCGGCGAATGTACCGTCGATTTTGCTCGCCAAGACGCTCGTTGGTTATTGGCCGGGGATGTCGAAAGTGTTTTATTCCGATACCGGGGCGGCGGCGGTGGAAATCGCGCTAAAAATTGCCTATCAGTATTGGAAAAACATCGACCCGGTCAAATATGCGAAGAAGAACAAGTTTGTCTCGTTGAAGGAAGCGTACCACGGCGATACGGTCGGGGCGGTGAGCGTCGGGGGGATGGATGTGTTCCACCGCATTTTCGCGCCGCTTTTGTTTGAGCGGATCGAAGTGCCGTCGCCGTACGTGTACCGCATGGAGGAATACGGAAGCGAGCAGGAGATCGTCCGCTATTGTTTGCGCGAGCTTGAGCGGGTGCTTGAGGAACAGCACGATCAAATCGCCGCGGTTGTCATCGAGCCGCTTGTGCAAGGAGCGGCGGGGATCATTGTCCATCCGCGTGGGTTTTTAAAAGGAGTGGAGACGCTTTGCCGCCGGTACGGGGTGCTCTTCATTTGCGATGAGGTCGCCGTCGGCTTTGGCCGCACGGGCACGATGTTCGCCTGCGAACAGGAAGGGGTGGCGCCTGATCTTGTCTGCCTTGGAAAAGCGATCACCGGAGGATATTTGCCGCTCGCGGCTACTCTTGTCACGGAAGAGATCTATGCGGCGTTTCTCGGCGATGTGGACGAAGACAAAACGTTTTACCACGGACATACGTACACAGGGAATCAGCTCACTTGTTCCGTTGCGCTGAAAAACATAGAGCTCATCGAAAAACGCGGCCTGATTGACAGCGTGCAACGGAAGGCGCGCCGGCTGGCCGAATGGTTGGATCGGTTGTATGAAATTCCAATTGTCGGCGACATCCGGCAAAAAGGATTGATGTGCGGCATTGAAATCGTGAAAGACCGAAAAACGAAAGAGGTGTTTCCACGCGCAGCCATGGTGGAGCACCGGATCATCCTCGAGGCGCGCCGGAGAGGGCTTGTCATCCGTCCGCTCGGTCCGGTGTTGACGTTCATTCCGGTTCTTTCCATGAGCGAAGACGAAATGGCTGAGGCGGTGCGCATTTTGTTCGATTCGATCGCCTGTTTGTATGAACAGGTGCGCATGGAGCTTGTGTGAACGCGGGCGGCGGACAGCCGCCTGTTTTCGTTTCGGGCAGATCGGTGATGCAACGGAAAAGGCGGATCATCCAACTTTTTCTAGATGGAGAAATCTTGTCAGATCAGCCCTCCTCTCCGATCGGGCGCCGCCGGTTTGGGCACACAAGAGTTTTTTCCCCGCCTCTTGGGTACCGGCCTAGGCAACGGGCGTTTTTCATACATACAGTGGGACTAAAGCAGGCGGAAGGGGGGAGCAAGGTGAACCATCTCCAAATGGCGGATGAGCGCATTTGGCGGCCATGGGGCTGGGGATTTTGGCGGCCGCGCCCGTTTTTCTTCGGCGCTCCGTTTTTCGGCGGCTTTTTAGGCGGCTTGCTTGGGAGCGCATTGTTCCCGCCGTTTTTCTATCCGTGGTGGTATGGCCCGATTTGGTGGTGAGAAACCGGCAAGGGTTGGGCAGACGGCCCACCCTCTTTTTTTATTGGCGCATATGAATAAAGTAAAGCATTCCATTCAAAAACGAAAGGAGAAGGAACGATGTTATTTCCAGGATTGTTGTTTGGCGCCCCGTTTGTCGGTGGCTTCTTGGGAGGATTGCTCGGCGGCGCGTTGGCTCCGCGTCCGTTTTACCCGTATCCACCATATCCGCCGTACCCGGGTTGGTGGTATTAATCGGCTGTTCATGAAAGAATATGCGCCCTGTCTTCTTAACGGATTTAGAAAGAGGATGTCCGCCTGCCGTTCCGGACATCCCCTCGTTTTGTTATTGCATCGCATTCCGTTGATAAGGAAGCTGATTCGTATATCCTTGGAACTGCTGGTACGTTTGCTGAAGCTTTTGCGGGTCAGCGGCTTCAAGCTTGTACCATCCTTTTTTGAACATCAAATTGTACAAGTCGCGCTGGCAGTTTTGCGTTTCGGTAAAAATGTTCATCATATCTTGATATAACGGTTGGTTGCTCGCTTCATGCAAAAAGACGCTGTAGGACAAGGTCATGTATTTCTCTGTCGCCAGCATATCGTTCAAGAAATCACGCTCATTCATTTGCGGCGTTTTCGGCACTTGCGTCTCCGGGTTTTGCACTTGTCTTGTGTTCATGCGGCGTTCCTCCTTTCACATCACAGGCGGCTGCGGCGGGTTTTGCAAATGGCGCAACATCATTTCGTAATGGCGCTGATGCATCTGGCCGGCGCGCTCGATCGCCTGCACTACTTCAGGGTCTCGGCATTGCGAGGCGAAAAAGTGCGCTTTTTTCGCCGCAAGCAAGTTCCATGACATCATATCGGAAAAGTACATGGCGTCTTTCATGGACACCATTTGCGGCGGCTCGGGCATCGCCGCCTGCGGATTCATTTGCGGTTGCTGTTGCATCGTTGTTCGCTCCTTTCGTTGGTTGTTCGCTTGTAGATTGTCCAACGAGTGGAAAACTATACATAAATAAAAAATAAATCACTCTGAAAAAACATATTCATATAGAACGGAAACGTGGTACAATAAGGAATGGTGAATGCGTTTCCATACAAGGAGGCTGGCAACAGTGGAGCAGTTGATGCGCGATTTTTTCCTCTTCTTATCGAAAAATAAAACATTGACAAAATGGGCGAAGCGATACGGCCTCCGCTTCGGCGCTTCCAGGTTTGTCGCCGGCGAAACGATCGATGAAGCGGTGCGTGTCATCCGTCAGCTGAACGAAAAAGGGCTGGCGGTCACGGTCGACTATTTGGGCGAATTTGTCGACAATGAGCAGGAAGCGAATGAAATGGCGAGCCACTGCCTAGAGGCGATTGAAGCGATCAGCCGAGAGAAGTTAAACTCGCAGCTGTCGCTGAAAATGACATCGATGGGGCTTGATATTTCCGATGATCTTGTGATGCGCAACATGCGCCGCATTTTGGATGCGGCCAAACAGCGCGGCGTGTTTGTGACGATCGATATGGAGGACTACTCGCGCTGCCAAAAGACGCTCGATATTTTTAAACAGCTGAAAAAAGAATACGACAACGTCGGTACGGTGCTGCAGGCGTATTTGTACCGGACGGAACAAGACATTGAAGACTTAAAGCCGTACCGCCCGAACTTGCGGCTCGTCAAAGGAGCGTACAAAGAACCGCCCGAGGTGGCGTTTCCGGATAAAAAAGATGTCGATGAGAACTTTAAGAAGATCATTAAAATGCATTTGCTAAACGGCAACTATACGGCCGTGGCGACGCATGACGATGCCATCATTGAGTATACGAAGCGGCTCGTCAAGGAATACAACATCCCAAACAGCCAGTTCGAATTTCAAATGTTGTACGGCATCCGCCCGGAGCGCCAAGTGCAGCTGGCGCGCGAAGGATATACGATGCGCGTGTACGTTCCGTACGGCACCGACTGGTACGGCTACTTTATGCGCCGGCTCGCCGAACGACCGGCCAACGTGGCGTTCGTCTTAAAGGGCATCATCCGCAAGTAGGTGCAAAAATGAAAAGGCTGGCGGCTGCGAGAGGAGTTCAGCGATGCGAGATGGCCATCGCCTTGGGGCAAGCGCGGCCGGTCCTTGGTGCAGGTCAAAGGGGACAAAACGCCATGAGCGTTAGTCCCCTTGCATGTTATGTTTTTTGTATTGCTGATTTTGGCTTGTCCGCTTGCCGCCGCCGTCGGCTTCGACCGTCGGGCCGGTGTTTCCTTTGACGCTTGCCGCGCTGACGCCTCGCTCAGATGGATTTTTTTTTAACCGGGCCATCGATGGTTCACCTCCTATCCTTAGTATGGGCAAAAATCGGAGCGCGATGTCGGGAAAAATGTGCGGCAAATATGTTGCGAAAATTACTAACATACTATATATTTAGTTATAGAGAGCGGTTTCAACGATATTTTTTTCATCAAAAAATGAATGACCATTCATTCAATGGTGTGAGGGGGAACAGGAATGGCAAAACGCATTCGGCGCGCCGCGGTGCTTGGCTCCGGCGTCATGGGTTCGGGCATTGCCGCCCATTTGGCGAACGTCGGCATTCCGACGCTGCTGTTGGATATCGTGCCGCGGGAATTGACGAAAGAGGAAGAAGCAAAAGGATGGACGCTCGAGCATAAACAAGTGCGCAACCGCCTCGCCAATCAGGCGCTGGAAAGGCTGCTCAAGCAAAAACCGGCGCCGCTCATGTCCAAAGACAACATCACCTTGATTGAAACGGGCAACTTTGAGGATGACTTTCATCGGCTCGCTGAAGTGGATTGGATCATTGAAGCGGTCGTTGAAAAGCTGGAAGTGAAAAAAGAGGTCTTCGCCCGCGTTGACGAGGTGCGGACGCCGGGAACGATCGTCAGCTCGAACACATCCGGCATTTCGATCGCCGCGATGGCGGAGGGGCGTTCCGATGATTTCAAAAAACACTTTTTAGGCACGCATTTCTTCAACCCGCCGCGCTATTTGAAGCTGCTTGAAATCATCCCGACGGAACATACGGATCCAGAAGTCGTCGCTTACATGAAAACGTTCGGTGAAGACGTGCTCGGCAAAGGCGTCGTCATGGCGAAAGATACGCCGAATTTCATCGCCAATCGGATCGGCACGTACGGGTTGCTTGTCACCGTCCGCGAGATGGTGCAAGGCGGCTACAGCGTCGGCGAGGTCGATTCGGTGACGGGGCCGCTCATCGGCCGGCCGAAAAGCGCGACGTTCCGCACGCTCGATGTCGTCGGGCTGGATACGTTCGTCCACGTCGCCAACAACGTGTATGAAAACGTCGAAGGGGAAGAGAAAGAGGCGTTCCGCGTTCCGGAGTTTATGAAAACGATGCTTGAAAACGGCTGGCTCGGCAGCAAATCCGGACAAGGCTTTTTTGTCAAACAAGGAAAAGACATTCTCGAGCTGAACTACGTCACGATGCAATACGAGCCGCGCAAAAAGCTTGTCACCCCGGCGGTGGAGATGGCCAAGCAGGCGAAAGGAACGGCCGCCAAGCTGCAAACACTCGTGTATGCCGATGGCGACCGCGCGGGAACGCTCCTTTGGAACATCATCGCGCCGACATTGCTGTACACCGCCCGCCTTGTCGGGGAGATCGCCGACGACATCGTGGCGATCGACAAGGCGATGAAGTGGGGGTTCGGCTGGGAGCAAGGTCCGTTTGAACTGTGGGATGCGATCGGCCTTGAGAAGTCGGTGCGCAAAATGCAGGCGGAAGGGCGCGACATTCCATCTTGGGTCACGGACATGCTCGCCGATGGAGTGGCATCGTTCTATAAAACGGAGAACGGCCAGCTGTTCTATTATGCGCCGGGCGGCTATAAAGTAGTGGAAGAAAACGAAAAAGTCATCCACATTCGCCGGCTGAAAGAAGCGCGCGGCGTCATCAAGAAAAACGCCGGCGCCAGCCTCATTGACCTCGGCGACGACGTGGCGCTTCTCGAGTTCCATTCGCCGAACAACGCGATTGGCGCCGACATTGTCCAAATGATCAACGAGGCGCTTGAGGAAGTCAACCGCAACTACAAAGGGCTCGTCATCGGCAACCAAGGGAAAAACTTCTGCGTCGGCGCGAACTTGGCGATGATGCTCATGGAGGCGCAAGACGAAAACTTTTTTGAATTGGAACTTGCCGTTCGCCAGTTCCAGCAAGCGCTTCTCAAAATGAAATACAACCCGAAGCCGGTCGTCGTTGCGCCGTTTGCCATGACGTTGGGCGGCGGGGCGGAAGTGAGCCTGGCGGCTTCGCGCATCCAGGCGGCGGCCGAGACGTACATCGGGCTTGTCGAAGTCGGCGTCGGCTTGATTCCGGGCGGCGGCGGCAACAAGGAGCTGTACATCAAACGGTTGAACAGCCTGCCGCGCGGCGTGGACATCGACTACGTCAAAATCGCGGCCAGCGTATTTGAAACGATCGCCATGGCGAAAGTGTCGACGTCAGCGGCGGAAGCGCGCGAGCTTGGCTTCTTGAATCACCGCGACGGCATCACGATGAACGGCGATCACCTGCTGTATGAAGCGAAACAGGCGGTGCTTTCGATGTATGAGGAAGGATACCGGCCGCCGGTTCGGAAAAAAGTGCCGGTCGCCGGCGAAAGCGGCTATGCGGCCATGCTCTTGGGGGCGCAGTCGATGTTCCATTCCGGCTACATCAGCGAGCACGATTTGAAAATCGCGAAAAAGCTGGCGTATGTTCTAGCCGGCGGCAAGGTGCCATACGGAACGGAAGTCGACGAGCAATACTTGCTCGATCTCGAGCGCGAGGCGTTTTTGAGCTTGATCGGCGAGCCGAAGACGCAAGCGCGCATGCAGCATATGCTTGTGAAAGGAAAACCGCTCCGCAACTAAAGCGGGGGAGATCAAGGGGGGATTGGCGTGAGAGAAGCGGTTATTGTCGCGGGAGCGCGCACACCGGTCGGAAAGGCGAAAAAAGGGACGCTCGCCCATGTGCGGCCGGACGATTTAGGAGCGCTCGTCGTGAAAGAAACGATCAAGCGCGCGGGGAACTATGAAGGAAACATTGACGATCTCATTATTGGGTGCGCCATGCCGGAGGCGGAGCAAGGGCTGAACATCGCCCGCAACATCGGCGCGCTCGCCGGGCTGCCGTATACGGTGCCGGCGATCACGATCAACCGGTATTGCTCGTCCGGCTTGCAGGCGATCGCCTATGCGGCCGAACGGGTGATGCTTGGCCATTCCGATACCGTCATTGCCGGCGGGGTCGAATCGATGAGCATGGTGCCGATGATGGGGCATGTCGTCCGCCCGAACGCCCGCTTGGCCGAAGAGGCGCCGGAATACTACATGTCGATGGGGCACACCGCCGAGCAAGTGGCGAAAAAATACGGCGTCAGCCGCGAAGACCAAGACGCGTTCGCCGTGCGCAGCCATCAGCGCGCCGCCAAGGCGATCGCCGAAGGAAAGTTCGATGAAGAAATCGTGCCGGTTGAAGTGACGGTGCGCAAAGTGGAAGGAAGCAAACTCGTCGAAGAGAAAATCGTCTTTGCTAAAGACGAAGGCGTGCGCCCAGATACGAACATGGAGACGCTCGCGAAACTGCGCCCGGCGTTTGCGGTGAACGGCACCGTCACCGCCGGCAACGCGTCGCAAATGAGCGACGGGGCGGCGGCGGTCATGGTGATGGACCGCGAAAAAGCGGAGTCGCTCGGATTGAAGCCGCTCGGCAAGTTTCGGTCGTTCGCGGTTGCCGGCGTGCCGCCGGAAGTGATGGGAATCGGCCCGGTCGCGGCGGTGCCGAAAGCGTTGAAGCTGGCCGGCCTTGAGCTGTCGGACATCGGCTTGATCGAGCTGAACGAAGCGTTCGCCTCGCAATCGATCCAAGTCATCCGGGAACTTGGGTTGGATGAGGACATTGTCAACGTCAACGGCGGGGCGATTGCTCTGGGCCACCCGCTCGGTTGCACGGGCGCGAAGCTGACATTGTCTTTGCTTTACGAAATGCGGCGCCGCAACGTGCAGTTCGGCATCGTTACGATGTGCATCGGCGGCGGCATGGGCGCGGCTGGCGTGTTTGAGCTGCTGTAATCCGCGAGGGCGGATGGATTCCAGTGGGCGGCATCGTCTGCCGCTCACACGATAAAATACATCGGGGGAGGAAAATGATCATGGCCAAAACGATCGAAAATGCCGTAAAAGGCGGCAGCTTTTTGATTGAAGACATTCCGGCAGAGCGCGTCTTTACGCCGGAAGATTTCACCGACGAACATCAGATGATCGCGAAAACGACGGAAGAATACGTCAACAATGAAGTGCTTCCGCAGCTCGAGCATTTGGAAAACCACGAATTTGACCGTTCGGTGAAATTGCTCCGCAAGGCGGGCGAACTCGGGCTGCTCAGCGCGGACATTCCGGAAGAATACGGCGGCTTGGGTCTTGACAAAATCAGCTCGGCCATCATTGCGGAAAAAATGGCGCCCGCCGGCGGTTTTGCGATTTCGCACGGAGCGCACGTCGGCATCGGGTCGCTGCCGATCGTGTTGTTCGGCACGGAAGAACAAAAACAAAAATATTTGCCGTATTTAGCGACCGGCGAAAAAATCGCCGCCTACGCCTTGACGGAGCCGGGATCGGGTTCGGACGCCCTCGGCGCGAAAACGACGGCGAGATTAAACGCGGAAGGCACGCATTACATTTTAAACGGCGAAAAACAATGGATCACCAACTCCGGTTTTGCTGATGTGTTTGTCGTCTATGCAAAAGTCGACGGCGAACATTTCACCGCGTTCATCGTGGAACGCGACTTCCCGGGCGTTTCAACTGGTCCGGAAGAAAAGAAAATGGGGATTAAAAGCTCATCGACGCGGACGCTCATTTTGCAAGATGTGCCGGTGCCGAAAGAAAACGTGCTCGGTGAAATCGGCAAAGGCCATGTCATCGCCTTCAACATTTTGAACATCGGCCGCTATAAACTTGGATTAGGGGCGGTCGGCGGCGCGAAGCGGGCGCTTGAGATCACGTTGAAATACGCCAATCAGCGCCAGCAATTCAAACGGCCGATTTCGCAATTTACGCTGACACAAGAAAAATTTGCGACGATGGCGTCGCGCCTGTATGCCGCCGAAAGCTCGGTTTACCGCACGGTCGGTTTGTTCGATGAACGGATGGGCCTGCTTGATGCGGAAAAAGCGAAAGATGGCAAGGAAGTGGCGAAGTCGATCGCCGAATATGCGATCGAATGCTCATTGAACAAGTTTTTTGCGACGGAAGTGCTCGATTACATCGTTGATGAAGGCGTGCAAATCCACGGCGGCTACGGCTTTATGCAGGAATACGAAATTGAGCGCGCCTACCGCGATTCGCGCATCAACCGCATTTTCGAGGGGACGAACGAAATCAACCGCCTTCTCGTGCCGGGCATGTATTTGAAAAAGGCGTTAAAAGGCGAGCTGCCGCTCTTCCAAAAAGCGCAGCAACTTCAGGAAGAACTGATGATGATGACCGCAGAAGAGCCAGGGACGGGTGCGCTGGAACAAGAGAAATACTTGGTGCGCAACGCGAAAAAAATCGCCTTGATGGTCGCCGGCTTAGCAGCGCAAAAATACGGCCAGCGCATTGAAGAAGAGCAAGAAGTGCTTGTCAACATTGCCGACATCGTCTCGAACATTTACGCGATGGAATCGGCCTTGTTGCGCACGGAAAAAGCGATCAACGCGAGCGGGGAAGAGAAAAACAAACAAAAACTTCTTTATACGCAAATTTTCTGCCAAGAGGCGTTCAATGAAATTGAAGCCCATGCGAAAGAAACGCTCGTCGCCGTCGAACAAGGCGACACGCTGCGAATGATGCTCGCCGCTCTCCGCCGGCTGACGCGCCATACGCCGATCAATGTGATCGCGAAAAAACGCGAAGCGGCCGCCGCGCTCATTGAAGCAGAACGGTATATTGTGTGATAATAGGAAGTACCAAGCTGCGGCTTGGTACTTTTTGCTTGATGGGCATTTCATTCGGGCGGGCCAGACGCCAAGACAGGCTTGCCGCGCCGCGATCGTCGATCCATCATTTCAAAGAGGGGCGCGGCACGCGGCGGTTGGTTGATCCATCATTTGAAGGGAGGGGTGGCTATGGCGTTGACGCTCTATTGGTATCCGAAGTGCGGCACGTGCCGGAAAGCGAAAAAATGGCTCGATGAGCGAGGGATCCATGTGCGGATGGTGCATCTTGTTGATGAGCCGCTGACGAAAGAAGAGCTCGCCCGTTTGCACCGCCAAAGCGGGCTGCCGCTGAAAAAATTTTTTAACACGAGCGGGATGAAATACCGCGAACTCGGTCTGAAAGATAAGCTCGATCGCGCTTCGGAAGAGGAGATGCTTGATTGGCTCGCCTCCGATGGAATGCTGGTGAAACGGCCAATTTTAACGGATGGCGAGCGGGTTGTTGTCGGATTTCGCGAACAAGAGTATGAGGCGTTTTTCGCTCAGCGTCCGCCGGCGGCGACATAAAAAATTTTTTGCAAAATAGGGCGAATTCGGTGAGTTTTTGCTGAAAATCGGTTATGATGAAAAAGAATACATTTTGTCGCAATGGAGGGATTCGATGAACACGCCGAAAGAACTTCGTTATTCGAAAGAGCATGAGTGGGTGCGCGTCGAAGGAGACAACGTGCGGATCGGGATCACCGATTTTGCCCAATCGGAGTTGGGAGACATCGTCTTTGTCGAGCTGCCGGAAGTCGGAACGGAGCTTACGGCGAACGAGCCGTTCGGCAGCGTCGAGTCGGTGAAAACCGTTTCAGAACTGTATGCGCCGATCAGCGGTACGGTTGTCGAAGTGAATGAGTCGTTAAATGACAATCCGGAGTATGTGAACGAATCGCCGTATGACAAAGCGTGGATGATCGTTGTCAAACCGAACGACTTGAGCGAAATCGACAATTTGTTGACGGCCGAGCAGTACGAGGCGATGATCAACGAAGGATAAGTTCGTGCCGCTTTCGATATACATAATTTTTGCCGATTTCCGAAAGAAGTCTCTCGTTGCAAGCGCGTGAAGGACGAAGCGCAGCGATCAGCGGGAGATGAATGTCGTTGGCGTTAACCAAGACAGCAGTTCAATGGAGCAGCGGTGCCCGTGCTGACGATGCCACCGCACCGCTGTTCATCCATATTGCTCGTTTGGGAACCGAAAAGCTGACCGGCGGCTCGCTCGGCTTGGGCGACGGATCAGCCCTTCTGCTTCGGGGGCGTCTGTCGAGTTGACAAACAGATATGAAAATGTTGAAAGACGCGACCGCTACCGTTGAACCGGATCAAAAGATGCAAAAGATGTCGATTGTGACGGGAAAGCGGGATGATGGGAAAAAGGCAACGGTGGATGGCCGTTGCTTTTCTTTTTCAATTGTATGGTCGGGGTGCTGTCAACCACCCTTATGCAATCTCACTCGAAGGAAGGAGGTTCCATGCCGCTTGCACTTCTGGGGAGTTGCAAGCCCCCACTTCAAAAGCCATGAGGCTTTAAGTGGGGGGAGTTGACCATTTGGCCGGCGCGGGGCATACAATATAGTATCCTCTTTGAAGTTAGGTGGGTCGGACATGCGACGGATCGAAAAAGTGATTATTGTGGAAGGGCGATCGGACAAGCAAAAGGTGGCGGCGGTGCTGAACGAACCGGTCGTCATCGTCTGCACAAACGGCACGATCAGCGACGCGCGCCTTGAGGAGCTGGCTGATGAGCTGGAAGGATGCGATGTATACGTGTTGGCCGATGCCGATGAGGCGGGGGAAAAATTGCGCCGGCAGTTTCGCCGTATGTTTCCAGAGGCAGAGCATATTTACATTGACCGGGCGTACCGTGAAGTGGCGACCGCCCCGCATTGGCATTTGGCGCAAGTGCTGTTGCGCGCCGATTTCGACGTCCGCATCGAATCGCTCATGAGAGGAAGAGGCGAGTGAAAACGATTGACCGAAACGATGTTAAACGAGTGGTAGGGGACGAGCCGCTCCTAGCCCTTTATTTGTATACACCGCTGTGCGGCACATGCCAGCTGGCAAAGCGGATGCTTGTGGTGGTGGAACAGTTGTTTCCGGCGCTGCCGTTTTACGAAACAGACATTAACTATATCCCCGAGCAGGCGGCCGAGTGGAAAATTGAAAGCGTCCCTTGCCTGCTTCTTTTTATGGGTGGAACGATCGCAGGCAAGTGGTATGCCTTTCATTCCGTTCCGTATTTGTACGAAGTGATTCAAGACCGTTTGCCGCACTGACGATTTGCTTTTTTTTGACGCCGTTTGACATATTTCTTGGGAAATGACAAAAACGGCGCTGTTTCGCCAAGGGGCTGTCGAGATTTTTGTAAAGGATTCTCCCCCCTTTGAATGGAAATAAAGGAAACAAAGGAAGATGGGGGGAGGATGCGCAATGGAAATGCGTGAATTGGTCGGGCAGTTCGTGGAACGGATGCAAGTATTGCGCCATTTGTTGCCGATTTTGCCGGATGAGCAGCTGTGCGTTCGGTTTGAAAGCGAAGATGAAACCGTTCTGTTGATGATCGGCAAGGAGTCGGCTGCTGTCGAGGCGGAAAACGATGAACGGAAAACATTGACGGTGCGCGGCTCCAAAGAGGCGCTCGCGTCCTTGCTAAACGGCGAACTGAAGCTGCAGCAGCTCGTCCGGCTGCGTGAAGTGTACGTGTCAGGGAGCTTCCGCCATATGCTGCTGCTTGAGTCGCTCCTCCATTTGGCCAAGCCGTATCGGCACGTCGGATAAAAAATATGTTGACACGATTCGACAGGCAATGATACAATCACACTCGTAATCAATTGAATAGGCGATTGTTGCGCTCTTATCAAGAGAGGTGGAGGGATGTGCCCAATGAAGCCCGGCAACCGTCAGCGCATGCGCTGAAATGGTGCCAATTCACACAAAGCGGCCTGCTTTGAGAGATAAGAGACGGAATGGTGAACAATACCTTTCTGTTCTCTGCGGGCAGAAAGGTTTTCTTTTTGCGCTCTGCCGCCTTGGGAGAAAGGAAGGTGAAACAATGATTGCATTAGAACAAGTGACGAAAATTTATCAAGCGGCCAACGGCTCGGTCACGGCCGTCGACAACGTGTCGCTTGAGATTCGCGAAGGGGAAATTTTCGGCATCATCGGCTACAGCGGCGCGGGGAAAAGTACGCTCATCCGATTGCTAAACGGGCTCGAGAAGCCGACGAGCGGCCGAGTGATCGTCGCCGGGCGCGATATGGCGCGCGTGAAAGGACGGGAGCTGCGCAAAGCGCGCCAAGAAATCGGTATGATTTTCCAGCACTTCAACTTGCTTTGGTCGCGCACGGTACGGGAAAATATCGCGTTTCCGCTGGAAATTGCCGGCGTCCCGAAAGAGGAGCGGAACAAGCGGGTGGATGAATTGATCGAGCTCGTCGGCCTTTCCGGGCGCGAGGATGCATACCCGTCGCAATTGAGCGGCGGGCAAAAACAGCGGGTCGGCATTGCCCGGGCGCTCGCCAACAATCCGAAAGTGCTGCTTTGCGATGAGGCGACATCGGCGTTGGACCCGCAGACGACCGATGCGATTTTAGACTTGCTTGTCGACATCAACAAGCGGCTCGGGCTCACGATTGTGCTTATCACCCATGAAATGCACGTCATCCGCAAAATTTGCGACCGCGTTGCGGTGATGGAAAGCGGCAAAATCGTTGAGCAAGGGGAAGTGCTGCACGTCTTCCGCCATCCGAAGCAACCGATTACGAGACGGTTTGTCAAGCAGCTGATCGAGCCCGAGGAGACGGAAGAAGCGATTTCCCATTTGTTTGGCCAATACCCGAACGGGGTGATTGCGCAGTTGACGTTCGTCGGCGCGGCCGCCGGCCAGCCGCTCATCGCTCAAGTCGTGCGCCAGTTTGATGTAGATGTCAATATTTTGCAAGGGAAAATTTCGCAAACTCACCAAGGCGCCTATGGCGTGCTGTTTGTGCATATGAACGGCGCGCCCGATGAAATCGGCCGGGCGCTGGATTTCATTCAAAGCCAGCAAGTGGCGGTGGAGGTGATTCACGATGCTCGCTAACCTCCTGCCGAACGTGCAATGGGAGACGATGTGGGCGGCGACGGTCGAGACGCTGTATATGACCGGGGTGGCGGTGGCGGCCACATTCGTCCTCGGGATCATTCTCGGATTGCTTTTATTTTTGACATCAAAGGGCAACCTATGGGAGAATCGGGCGGCCAATGCGGTCATCGCCGCGTTCGTCAATATTTTTCGCTCCATTCCGTTCATTATTTTAATTATTTTGCTCATTCCGTTTACGAAATGGCTCGTCGGGACGATGCTTGGGGCGAATGCGGCGCTGCCGGCGCTCGTCATTGGGGCCGCGCCGTTTTATGCCCGCATGGTCGAAATCGCTCTTCGCGAAATTGATAAAGGCGTCATCGAAGCAGCCCAAGCGATGGGCGCCTCAACGTGGACGATTATTTGGAAAGTGCTGCTGCCGGAATCGTTGCCGGCGCTCGTCTCCGGCATTACCGTCACCGCGGTGTCGCTCGTCAGCTATACGGCGATGGCTGGGGTCATCGGCGCCGGCGGACTTGGGAACTTGGCGTATTTGGAAGGGTTCCAGCGCAACCATAACGATGTGACGTTTGTCGCTACCGTATTGGTGCTTATCATTGTCTTTGTCATTCAGTTTATCGGTGACTTTGTCACTTCGAAAATTGATAAACGATAAAGGAGGAACGACCGATGAAAAAATGGTTGGGTGTTTTGCTCGCTGCCATCCTTGTGTTGGCCTTGGCGGCATGCGGCGGCAACAATAATGACAACGCGGCCGGCGGGGACAAAGACGGCGGTTTAGTCAAACTAAAAGTCGGCGCTTCGAACGTGCCGCATGCGGAAATTTTGGAAAAAGCGAAACCGATTTTGAAGAAAAAAGGCATCGACTTGGAGATCATCACATTCCAAGATTACATCTTGCCGAACAAAGCATTGGCGGATAAACAAATCGACGCCAACTACTTCCAACACATCCCGTATTTAGAATCGCAAAAGAAAGAATACGGTTATGATTTCGTCAACGCCGGCGGCATTCATATCGAGCCGATCGGCCTGTATTCGAAAAAATACAAAAGCATCGAAGAACTGCCGGATGGCGCGACGATCATCATGAGCAACTCGGTCGCCGACCATGGCCGCATTTTATCGATGCTGCAAGAAAAAGGGCTCATTAAATTGAAACCGGGCGTCGATAAAACGAAAGCAACGGTCAATGACATCATCGAAAACCCGAAACATTTGAAATTTAAGGCCGATGTCGACGCCGGGCTTCTGCCGCAAATTTACAAAAACGGCGAGGGCGATGCGGTGCTGATCAACGCCAACTATGCGCTCGACGCCGGTTTGGATCCGGCGAAAGACCCGATCGCCGTTGAGTCGCCGAAAAACAATCCGTATGTGAACATTATTGCGGTGCGCAAAGGCGATGAAAACCGGAAAGAAATTAAAACGCTTGTCGAAGTGCTGCAATCGAAAGAAATTCAAGACTTCATCAAAGAAAAATACCACGGCGCTGTCATTCCAGCGGCGGAAAACAATCAATAACGGGAGCTTTTCGCTTCCGTTATTTCTTTTTGCCTAAGCGCGCCAACACGGCGGCGAGCATCACGATGATTGCGCAGTTTTGCAACATGATAACCGCCGCCAGACTCAGCGCTGCGTCTCCTTGCTCGTTCCACATGGCGGCGATGCCCAGCCAAACGATGAATGAAACGGCAACGGCAGTCAGCCAAAAGACAAACCAACGGGCCATAGCTGTCTCCCCTCCTTTTCCCAATACAATTCGTTGTTTAATTTCGTTTTCCTCCATGCATACTAACAGCGGAAAAGAACAAAGGAGGAAAATGGAGATGAACAACGGAACACATGCATCGGTCGAATCTGCGCTTCGCCACTACAAGGAAGGAATCGGAGCGTTTACGCAAAAGCTGCCGGCGGTCGCCGAGCGGTTCAACGCATTCACCGACACCTGCTTTGCCGAAGGGGCGCTGTCGAAAAAAGAAAAACAATTGATCGCCCTTGGCATCAGCGTGGCGACTCAAGACGAGTATTGCACGATTTATCATACGAAAGGCTGCCTCGATGAAGGAGCGTCCGAACAAGAAATTTTGGAAGCATGCGCGGTGGCGGCCGCGTTTGGCGGCGGGGCGGCGATGAGCCAAACGGTGACGCTCGTGCAAGAATGCCTCCGCGAGCTGCGGACGGTCCATTAGACTCCGGCAATGGAGTCTTTTTTTTTTGCAAAAACTCGTACAAGCTCGAGGTTTTCGTGTAAAATAAATAAAAGACGCCGCCTACGTTCCGATTTTTTTACATGCGCATAGTGGAAAAGGCAGCGGAAAAGTTGCGAACATTTTTCATCTGTTATAAAATTGTAATGAGAATAAAATGAGAATGAGCGATCGCTAGAAGACGAGCGAGCTACGATTACTTTCAAGCGGGAATTGGAGGTATGCTGCATGGCAGTATTGACGATTCGAAATCTTCACGTATCCGTGGAGGGAAAAGAAATTTTAAAAGGAGTTGACTTGGAAGTCAAAGGCGGGGAAATCCACGCCATCATGGGTCCGAACGGGACGGGGAAATCGACGCTGGCATCGGCCATTATGGGCCATCCGAAATATGAGGTGACCGAGGGCGAGATTACGCTTGACGGCCAAAACGTCTTGGAGATGGAAGTCGATGAGCGGGCGCGCGCCGGCCTGTTTTTGGCGATGCAATACCCAAGCGAAATCAGCGGAGTGACGAACGCCGACTTTTTGCGCGCTGCGATCAATGCCCGGCTTGGCGAGGGCAACGAAATTTCGCTCATGAAATTCATCCGCAAGCTCGATGAAAAAATGGCGTTTCTCGAAATGAACCCGGATATGGCGCACCGTTACTTGAACGAAGGATTCTCGGGAGGGGAGAAAAAGCGGAACGAAATTTTGCAATTGATGATGCTCGAGCCGAAAATCGCCATTTTGGACGAGATCGACTCCGGATTGGACATTGACGCGCTGAAAATTGTCGCCAAAGGCGTCAACGAAATGCGCAGCAGCGAATTCGGCTGTTTGATCATCACTCACTACCAACGGTTATTGAACTACATCACGCCGGATTACGTGCACGTCATGATGCAAGGACGCATCGTGAAATCCGGCGGTCCGGAACTGGCGCAGCGGCTTGAGGCGGAAGGGTACGACTGGATCAAAAAAGAGCTTGGCATCGAAGACGAAACGGTCGGACAAGAAGCGTAAGCGTTAGGAGGAGGATTATGGCGACAGAAACGAAAATCCCATTCGATGAAACATACATCCGCACGTTCTCAAGCGGGCATGGCGAGCCGGACTGGCTGACGGCGCGGCGCCTTGAGGCGCTTGAGCTGGCGGAGCGGCTGCCGCTTCCGAAACCGGAGAAGACGAAAATCGACAAATGGAATTTCACCGAGTTCGCCCGCCACACGGTCGACAGCGCGCCGTATGATGGTCTTGACGATTTGCCGGAAGCGGTCAAGGCGCTCATTGAAGCAGGCGAAGGAACGAAAAACTTGTACGTGCAGCGCAACCATACGTCGGCGTACGTGTCGCTGTCCGATGAATTAAAAGAAAAAGGCGTCATTTTCACCGACATCTTCACAGCAGCGCGCGAGCATGGCGACTTGCTGAAAAACTATTTTATGACGGCGGTCAAGCCGGATGAGCACCGCCTCGCCGCGCTCCATGCGGCGTTGTTGAACGGCGGCGTGTTTGTCTATGTCCCGAAAAACGTGGAGATTGAAACGCCGCTTCAGGCGGTCTATATTCAAGACGAAGACGACATCGCCCTATTCAACCATGTCATTGTCGTCGCGGAAGACAACAGCCGCGTCGTGTTTGTCGAAAACTATATATCGGCCAGCGGGGAAGGAAAAGCGGTCGCCAATGTGGTCGCCGAGGTGTTTGCCCAAGCGAATGCGCGCGTCTTTTTCGCCGCCGTCGACCATTTGGCAAAAGGCACAACGACGTATGTCAATCGGCGCGGCATCGCTGGGCGCGACGGACGGATCGAATGGGCGCTCGGGCTGATGAATGACGGCAACACGGTCTCCGAGAACATCACCCGCCTTGTCGGCGACGGCTCGTTCGGCGATACGAAAACGGTCGCGGTCAGCCGCGGCGAGCAAGTGCAAAACTTTACGACCAGCGTTATTCATTACGGCAAGCATACAGAAGGAAGCATTTTAAAACACGGCGTCGTCCGCGACAGCGCGACCTCGATTTTCAACGGCATCGGCAAAATTGAGCACGGCGCGTCGAAGTCAAACGCTGAGCAGGAGTCGCGCGTCTTGATGCTGAGCGAAAAAGCGCGCGGCGATGCGAACCCGATTTTGCTCATTGATGAAGACGACGTCATGGCTGGTCACGCGGCATCGGTGGGACGCGTCGATCCGATTCAATTGTATTACTTAATGAGCCGCGGCATTCCGAGACGCGACGCGGAACGACTCATCATCCACGGCTTTTTGGCGCCGGTTGTCGAAGCGATTCCGATTGAAGGCGTGAAAAACCAATTAATCGAAGTGATTGAAAGGAAAGTTCAATCATGAATGTCAATGAAATTCGCGCGTTGTTTCCGATTTTGCACCAACAAGTCAACGGCCATCCGCTCATTTATTTTGACAGCGCGGCGACATCGCAAAAACCGTTGCCGGTCATTGAAACACTCGATCGCTATTACCGCGAATACAACTCAAACGTCCACCGCGGCGTGCATACGCTCGGGACGAAGGCGACCGATGCGTATGAAGGGGCGCGCGAAAAAGTGCGCCGCTTTATTAACGCCAAATCGGCGCAGGAAATCATCTTTACGCGCGGCACGACTTCTTCGCTCAACTTGGTCGCTGCAAGCTACGGGCGCGCCAATGTCAAAGAAGGCGACGAGATCGTCATCACGTACATGGAGCATCACAGCAACTTAATCCCATGGCAGCAGCTGGCGAAACAAACCGGTGCCACGCTGAAATACATTCCGCTGCAAGCGGACGGGACGATCGATTTGCGCGATGTGGAAGCGACGGTGACGCCGGCGGCGAAAATCGTCGCCATCGCCCACGTGTCCAACGTGCTCGGCACGGTCAACCCGGTGCGGGAGATCGCTCGCATCGCCCATGAGCGCGGGGCGGTCATCGTCGTCGACGCGGCGCAAAGCGCCCCCCATATGAAGATCGATGTGCAAGAACTGGATTGCGATTTCTTGGCCTTTTCCGGCCATAAAATGTGCGGACCGACCGGAATCGGTGTATTATATGGAAAAAGGGAATTGTTAGAGAAGATGGAACCGATCGAGTTCGGCGGGGAAATGATCGATTTTGTCGAGCTGTATGACTCAACGTGGAAAGAGCTGCCGTGGAAATTTGAAGGCGGCACGCCGATCATCGCCGGGGCGATCGGGCTGGGGGCGGCGATCGATTTCCTTGAACAAGTGGGCTTGGACGCCATCGCCGCCCATGAGCATGAGCTGGCGCAATATGCGCTTGAACGAATGGCGGATATCGAAGGCGTCACCGTCTACGGCCCGAAAGAGCGGGCGGGGCTTGTCACCTTTAACATCGAAGGGGTGCATCCGCACGATGTGGCGACTGTCCTTGACGCCGAAGGAATCGCCATCCGCGCCGGCCACCATTGCGCCCAGCCGCTCATGAAATGGCTCGGCGTGACGGCGACCGCCCGAGCAAGCTTTTACTTGTACAATACGAGAGAAGAAATCGATCGGTTCATCGCGGCATTACAGAAAGCGAAGGAGTACTTCAGCCATGTCTTCTAACCATCCGTTGGATCAGCTTTACCGCCAAGTCATTATGGACCATTATAAAAACCCGCGCAACCGCGGGGTGCTTGAAGGAACGAACGTCGACGTCAACATGAACAACCCGACGTGCGGAGACCGCATCCACTTGACGATGAAAGTCGAAGACGGAAAAGTCGCCGACGTCAAGTTTGAAGGCGAAGGCTGTTCGATTTCGATGTCGTCGGCGTCGATGATGACGCAGGCGATCAAAGGAAAAACGGTGGAGGAAGCGCTTCGGCTCGCCCACATTTTTTCCGACATGATCCAAGGGAAAGAGTACGACGATTCCGTCGACCTTGGCGACATCGAGGCGCTTCAGGGCGTTTCCAAATTTCCCGCTCGCATCAAATGCGCGACGTTGGCGTGGAAAGCGCTCGAAAAAGGGCTGCACAATCATGAACATGAAGGAAGGTGAACCGAGATGGCGAAAAAAGCGCCGGAAATCGGCGAATATAAGTATGGCTTTGTCGATAAAGACGTCTCCGTCTTCCGCGCCCAGCGCGGATTGACGCGCGAAGTCGTCGAAGAAATTTCGCGGATGAAAAACGAGCCGCAATGGATGCTCGAGTTCCGCTTAAAAGCGCTCGACATCTTCTACAGCAAACCGATGCCGCAATGGGGCGGCGACTTGTCAAGCCTCGATTTCGATGAAATTACGTATTACGTCAAGCCGACGGAAAAATCGGGCCGCTCGTGGGATGAAGTGCCGGCGGAGATTAAAGCGACGTTCGATAAATTAGGGATTCCAGAGGCGGAACAAAAATATTTAGCCGGCGTGTCCGCGCAGTACGAGTCCGAGGTTGTGTACCATAACATGAAAGAAGACCTCGAGAAATTAGGGGTGATCTTTAAAGACACCGACTCGGCGCTCAAGGAAAACGAAGACTTGTTCCGCGAGTATTTCGCCAAAGTCGTGCCGCCGACGGACAACAAATTTGCCGCGCTCAACTCGGCCGTCTGGTCGGGCGGTTCGTTCATCTACGTCCCGAAAGGCGTCAAAGTCGATACGCCGCTTCAGGCGTACTTCCGCATCAACTCGGAAAACATGGGGCAGTTTGAACGAACGCTCATCATCGTCGACGAAGGGGCGCACGTCCATTACGTCGAAGGCTGTACAGCGCCGATTTACACGACGAACTCGCTCCATAGCGCAGTCGTCGAGATCATCGTGAAGAAAGGCGCGTACTGCCGCTACACGACGATCCAAAACTGGGCGAACAACGTTTTCAACTTGGTGACGAAGCGCGCCGTCTGCGAAGAAAACGCGACAATGGAATGGATCGACGGCAACATCGGCTCGAAGCTGACGATGAAATATCCGGCCGTCATCTTAAAAGGCGAAGGGGCGCGCGGCTTGACGCTGTCGATCGCCATCGCCGGCAAAGGCCAGCACCAAGACGCCGGGGCGAAAATGATCCACCTGGCGCCGAATACATCGTCGACGATCGTCTCGAAGTCGATTTCAAAACAAGGCGGCAAAGTCACCTACCGCGGGATGGTTCATTTCGGCCGCAAAGCGTCCGGCTCGCGCTCGAACATCGAATGCGACACGTTGATTCTCGACAACCAGTCGACATCGGATACAATTCCGTACAACGAAATTTTAAACGACAACGTGTCGCTCGAACACGAAGCGAAAGTGTCGAAAGTGTCGGAAGAGCAGCTGTTCTACTTGATGAGCCGCGGCATTTCCGAGCAGGAAGCGACGGAAATGATCGTCATGGGCTTCATCGAGCCGTTCACAAGAGAGCTGCCGATGGAATACGCAGTCGAGATGAACCGCTTGATCAAGTTCGAGATGGAAGGAAGCATCGGATAAGCTTGATGGATCAAGGGTGGAGCACCTGTGAGCGGGTGTTTCACCCGTATGGTCTTTGTGGGTGAACTTGGAGAACATATCGGAACAGAACAAAACGGGGCGCGGCTGGTGCTTATTCTTTCCAATGATCGGATGAATCGCACATCCGGAAGCGTTAAGGCAGGCCCCCACTAATAAGCTGCCTGCCGCGTCGCAGGTCGTTTCACCCCTTCACGGGGGATTCATGTTTTTTAGGGGGAGCGCTCTTGCTCGGGCGCTCCCCTGCATTTTGTTTAGCATGTCGGGCAGCTTCGTTTGGCTGCGGCCTGCCCCCATTTAACGGTGGACTTTTTCAAGCGCCAATTTGATGCCAAACCCGATCATGACCGCGCCCGTGATTCCTTCGATCCATTTCTTCGTTTTCGGCCGTTTCATGAAATCGCTAATATAATTGATGAAATAAATATAAAGAAAAAACCATAAAGCCGTCATGGCCGTATAAACGGCTCCCATGATGAGAAACGGAACAAAGGAGTGCGTGCCCGGCGCAACGAATTGAGGCAAAAAGGTTAAGAAAAAGGCCGCCACTTTCGGGTTCAAAAAATCGGTGAGAAACCCTTGCTGGAAGCAGGCGGGCTGTTTTCCTCCATCGTTGACGCCCGTTTCCATGCCGGCGGCTTCGCCGTTTTTCACGACGCTATACAACGCTTTGACGCCCAAATACGTTAAGTACACAGCTCCTATATACTTCAAGGCGGAAAACAGCAAGGCCGATTGCATAATGATGGCGGAAAGCCCAAGCGACGCTGCGGCAGTGTGGAGAAACAGGGCGCAGCAAACCCCAAGCGCGGTTTTCAAGCCGCCAATCTTCCCGGCGGAAATCGTGTTTTTTGTCACCACCGCCGTATCGGGGCCGGGCAGCACAATCAAAAACATCGACAAGAGAAGAAACGGGTACACATGGATCAATGGACGGTCACCACCATTGTCAGAATGTTTCAATGACTGTCATTATATCGCAATGGTTCATGAATTGTAAATATTGACTTTTTTGTTCTTTATGAACCGCCGCTGCCCCTTGGTGGTGCGGCGGTCATTTTTATTTCACGCCGGTGGCGCATATGGTATAGTTAAAATAGCTGGAAATCGACCGAATTGGTGATCAAGATGATTTACATCGGACTGACCGGCTGGGGGGATCATGACAGCTTGTATCCGCCCGGCCTTGCGGCGAAAGACAAGTTGCTGCAATACGCGGCCCATTTTCCGACGGTCGAAGTAGACTCGTATTTTTACGCCATTCAGCCGCGTTCCAACGTGGAAAAATGGATTCGCGAGACGCCGCCGTCGTTTCAGTTCATCGTCAAAGCGTACCAAGGAATGACCGGGCATGAGCGCGGCCCGATTCCTTATGAAAGCAAGGAAGCGATGTTTGCCGCGTTTTTGGAGTCGATTGCGCCGTTTCAAGAAGCGGGCAAGCTGGCGATGGTGCTGTTTCAGTTCCCGCCTTGGTTTGACTGCCGGCGCGAGCATGTGGCGTACTTGCGCTGGGTGAAGGCGCGCATGGGGGACGTGCCCGTTGCGTTGGAATTCCGCCATCAGTCGTGGTTTTCGCCGCGCTTTTATGAAAAAACGCTCCGTTTTATGGAAGAGGAAGGCTGGATCCACACGATTTGCGACGAGCCGCAGGCGGGGGAAGGGTCGGTGCCGACCGTTTTGCATCCGACCGACCGGGAAAAGACGCTCATCCGCCTGCACGGACGGAATGTCCATGGGTGGAACAAGGCGACGGCCGGGGACAACTGGCGCGCCGTCCGCTACTTGTATCGATACAACGAGCGCGAGCTGCGCGAGTGGGTGAGCCATATAGAGGCATTAAAGAAAAAAACGAAACAGATTTACGTGCTGTTTAACAACAACTCCGGCGGCGATGCCGCCGACAACGCCAAACAATTGATCGATTTGCTTGGCATTGAGTACACGGGCCTTGCGCCGCGGCAGCTTGGTTTGTTTTGAAGCGGGGGGAGAGACAAAATGGCATATATGTTGCTTTTATTGATCGGCTTTATCGCGGGGACGGTCGGCAGTTTGGCCGGCCTTGGCGGCGGGGTGATCATCGTGCCTGCGCTTTTGTTTTTCGGCGCGCTCGGCTGGCTCTCGGCTGTGACGCCGCAAGTGGCGGTCGGCACGTCGCTTGTCGTCATTATTTTTAATGGCTTATCGTCCACATTGTCGTATATGAAAGACAAAATGGTCGACTATCAAAGCGGCTTGCTCTTTTGCCTTGGCAGCGTTCCCGGGGCCGTTGTCGGCGCCTGGGTGAACAATACGCTGAGCGTCGCTCATTTTTCGTTGTATTTTGGGCTGTTTTTAATCGCCATGTCGCTGTTTTTGTCGCTGAGCCAGAAGAAAACGAAGCGCTCGGCTGACGAGACGGCGGCGGCGACGGAGAATGAACGGGAGCAAGCCATTCCTGAGACAGAAGCGGAAGAAACATTGAAAAAACAGTGGTGGGCGCAGCGGGTGACACGCACGTATATGGATCGGAACGGAGAGACGGCGGTTTACGGCTATCATCCGGCGGCGGCGATCGCCATTGCGTTTGTGGTCGGCTTTTTCGGCGGTTTGTTTGGCATCGGCGGCGGATCGCTCATGGTGCCGGCGATGATCGTGCTGTTTCGCTTTCCGCCTCATGTCGCGGTCGCCACGTCGATGTTGATGATTTTTTTGTCATCAATCGTCGGTTCAACGACTCATGTCGTGATGGGGAATGTGCAATGGACGTTTGCCCTTGCCCTTATTCCCGGCGTATGGATCGGCGCGAAAACCGGGGCGTGGATCAATAAGCGGATGCCAAGCCGGACGCTTGTCGTCGTGCTTCGAGTCGTGCTCGTGCTGCTTGGGATGCGGCTTGTATGGGGGAGTTTGGCGTAATGGAGGAGGGGCGCGCATTGAAGCAAACCATTTATATTTACCATACGAACGACGTGCACAGCCATTTTGAACATTGGCCGCAAATCGCCCGCTTCTTATCGGAGCGGCGGCAAGAGCATCGCGCGCGCAACGAGGCGATGCTTTTATTTGATGTCGGCGATTTTCTCGACCGCGTTCACCCGATTACCGAGGCGACGCGGGGAAAGGCGAATGTTGAGCTGCTCAATCGGCTTGGGTACGACGCGGTGACGATTGGCAACAACGAAGGGATCACCCTTGATCATGATGAACTGGATACGTTGTACGAACGGGCTCGGTTTCCGGTCGTTGTCGCCAATTTGTTTCGCCGCGATGGCGCGCGTCCGCATTGGGCGCTTCCGTATGTCGTCATCCCGGCGACGGAGACGTTTCGCGTTGGGGTTGTTGGCGCCACCGCTCCGTTTGTGAAATTTTACGAGCTGCTCGGTTGGAAAGTCGCCCCGCCGTTTGACATGTTGGCGGCGGCGGTGGAGGAAGTGAAGCGGCAGGCGGATTGCGTCGTTGTGCTGTCCCATCTTGGGGTGAATGAGGATGAAAAAATCGCTGCGACGATCCCGGGCGTGGATATTGTTTTAGGCGCTCACACCCACCATGTCTTTCCAGAAGGAAAAACATTGAATCAAACGCTGCTTTGCGCGGCGGGGAAATACGGAAAATATGTCGGGGTTGTCAAGCTGGAGATTAACCAAAACCGGCTGTCCAGGGCATCCGCGACGGTCGTGGATGTCGAACCATTGCCACGTTCCGAAGAGGTCGAGCGCCATCTTGTTTGCCTTGAGCAGGAAAGCTTGGCGCGGCTCGAAGCGGAACGAGTCGCTGTGCTCCATGATGACTTGCCGCTGGACTGGTTCGCTCCGTCGCCGCTCGCGAATTTGCTCGCTTCCGCTTTGCGTGAATGGTGCCAGGCGGACATCGGGATGGTCAACGCCGGCGTGCTGCTGGCGCCGCTTTCCAAAGGTCCCGTGACGAAAAAAGACTTGCACCGCATTTGCCCGCATCCGCTCAACCCGTGCAAGGTGAAGCTGCGCGGTGCGGAGCTCAAAGAGATTATGCTTGAGGCCAACACGGAACGGATGAAGCATTTGCGGTTTAAAGGATTTGGCTTCCGCGGCGAAGTGATGGGGGAAATGGTGTACGACGGCGTGGACATTGAGGCCGACCTCGAGGAGGATGGGCAATGGCATATCCGCCGCATTACGATCAATGGCGAGCTGCTCGATCCGGATCGCACGTATGAGGTGGCGACGATCGATATGTTTGCGATCGGCCATTTTTATCCGCAGATTCAGCGGGCGGCGGAGAAAACGTATTACATGCCCGAGTTTTTGCGCGATCTTCTCGCTTGGAAATTGGCCCAATAGGCAGGCACCTCTTTTTTCATGCTTCATACATTGGAGTATGGAAAGGAGTGTGGCTGCGGCGATGGTCGAAGTGAAGCCGATCATCATAGAGGGGCATCCGTTTATTGCTGTGTCTGTCCAGCTGCCGAAAACGAATTTGTTGGCGGTGGCGAGTGAAAAAGGGTACATTATGTGCGGGGCGCTCGATGTGGCGCTGTTGAATGAGAAATTGCGCGATCGCGGCATTATCGCCGGGCGGGCGGTCGGGGTGCGCACGATTGAACAGCTGCTTGAGGCGCCGCTGGAATCGGTGACAGTCGCCGCTTTGGAGCTCGGCATTGAACAGGGAATGAAAGGAAAAGACGCACTGTTGAAAATGCGGTGAAAATCTCCCTCCTTGCAAGCATACATATAGCTTGTAAAGGAGGGATTTTCATTTTGCTGCGCCCCCGATTCGTGCGGAGAGGGCCGCTCCCGTTCCGCTATGTGTTTTTATTGACGTTCGTTTTTTTTATGGTTTCGACGGCGGCAAGCCTTTGGATTGTGAATAAAGGCATTAAGCCGGTGCTGATGGAAATCGCCGAAACGGAAACGAAGCGGATTGCCAACTTGGTGATCAATAACGCCATTGAGCAGCAGTTTCAAAAAGACAATCCAGAATTTCGGCAGCTGGTCACGGTTCAGAAGGACGCCAGCGGCAAAATTGTGTCGGTCGATTTTGACACCGCAGTGATCAACCGCATCTTATCGGAAACGGACGATCATGTGATGGAAAGTTTAAAGGCGGCGACAGAAGGACGGATTGAACGAATGGTGCTTCCCGAAGTCGAGTCCGGCACTGGAAACAGCCGCGGCATCATTTATTACATTCCGCTCGGGCAAGTGACGAACAATGCGCTTTTAGCCAATCTCGGCCCGCGCATTCCGGTGCAGTTTCAGATCGTTGGCAATGTCGACTCGGAAGTGACGAAAGAAATTCGAGCCTATGATATTAACAGTTTTTTTATTGAAATTGACATTCATGTATCGGTCGACATCCAAGTCGTCATTCCTTTTGCATCGAAAATTTCCAATGTGACAACGGATATTCCAGTTGTGATGCGCTTCATTCCGGGAGAAGTGCCGCAATTTTACAACAAAAACGGAGGGCCGCTTACCCCCTCGATTGAACTGCCTAAACGTTAATCAATCGAGTTTTTAGTAGAAACATGGAAATATTATATACAAAAAATGTTATAGCTGCCCGTTTCCATACTGCTGTTTCGCTTGTTTTTCCTTTAAGCGAAACAGCTTTTTATTATTCAAAAAGAAAAGAGCTAGACGAATGTCATCAAATTTTGTAATATTATATTAAATTGAAAATAGTTTTATTATTTACATAGAGATTGGAGAGGAGGGGAAGCAAGAGAAAACACAGTCTGACCCGTTTTATACGCCGTTGCGCTTTTTAGCAGCGCAGCGGACGAGCGCACAAGGCGGGCAGGCCTTGTCCGTATGGCCTGGGACGAAAGGCGGTGCGCTTTAGTGACAGAACATTTTGAACAATGGGGGGAACAGAAGTGAAGAAAAAAAGAATGGCAGGAGTCTTTTTCTCGTTGATGCTGACAGCGGGCTTGATGGCCGGCTGCGGCGGCAACCAGCAAGGCGGCAGTTCTTCAGGCGGGAACGGCGGCGGAGGCGGGGGCGGCGATGTGATTAAAATCGGCGCCAACCTCGAGCTGTCCGGCGGGGTCGCTTCGTACGGCCAGTCGATCGCTGAGGGGCTGGACTTGGCGCTTGAGGAAATCAACAAAGAAGGAATCAACGGCAAAAAGCTTGAGTTGGTGAAAGTCGACAACAAATCGGAAGCGGCCGAGGCGACCAACGGCGCGATCAAGTTGATCAGCCAAGACAAAGTCGTCGCCATCATCGGCTCGGCGACGAGCACGAATACGCTTGCCCAAGTGCAAGTAGCGCAGGACAACAAAGTGCCGCTCATTACGCCGACCGGCACGAACCCGACGATCACGAACAAAGATGGAAAAGTGAACGAATTTGTGTTCCGGACGTGCTTTATCGACCCGTTCCAAGGAACGGTGGCGGCAAAATTTGCGCTGAATGACTTGAAAGTGAAAAACGCGGCGGTCTTGATCGACAGCTCGAGCGACTATTCGAAAGGGCTGGCTGCTTCGTTTAAAGAGGCGTTCACACAAGGCGGCGGCAAAATCGTCGCGGAAGAAGCGTATGTCGCGAAAGACACCGATTTCCGCGCGACGCTGACGCGCATTAAATCAGCCAATCCGGAATTTTTATTCTTGCCGGGCTATTATGAAGAAGTCGGCCTCATCGTCAAACAAGCGCGCGAGCTTGGCTTGAACGTGCCGATCATGGGCGGCGACGGCTGGGATTCGCCGAAGCTTGTTGAGATCGCTGGAAAAGATGCTTTGAACAATACGTACATCACAAACCATTATTCGTCCGGCGACCCGGATCCGAAAATTCAAGAGTTTGTCAAAGCGTTTAAAGCGAAATACAACAAAGCGCCGGACGCCTTTAACGCCCTTGGCTATGATACGGCCTACTTCTTGGCTGACGCCATTAAACGGGCTGGCAGCGCTGATCCGGTGAAAATTAAAGACGCCCTGGCGCAAACGAAAGATTTGCAGCTTGTCTCCGGCACGTTGACGCTCAATGAAAACCATGACCCGGTCAAATCGGCGGCCATTTTGGAATACAAAGACGGGCAGCAACAGTTCAAAACAAAAGTCAATCCGTAATGATCGGTCAAACAGAGGCTGATGGGCGGGGGAGCGATCCCCTGTCCGGCCTTTCGTTTGGCCAAAGAACGAGTTTTCGTTAAGGAGCGTGCAGACATGGAACTCATTCAACAGCTGGTCAACGGCATTTCTCTAGGCAGCATTTATGCGCTCATCGCCCTCGGATATACGATGGTGTACGGCATCGTTCGGCTCATCAATTTCGCCCATGGCGACGTCTTTATGGTCGGTTCATTCGTCGGTTTTTACGCCGTCACGATGCTTGGCGTCGGCTTTTTCCCGGCGCTGCTGTTGGCGATGGCAGCTTGCGCCGTGCTTGGGATGATTATTGAGCGGATTGCGTACAAGCCGCTGCGCAATGCGACGCGCATCGCTGTGCTCATTACGGCGATCGGCGTTTCGCTGCTCATTGAGTACGTCACGATCTATTTGCGCGGAGCCCAGCCGGAGGCGTATCCGAGCACGCTGCTGCCGGACCGCAATTTGGAGCTGCTTGGTGTTGTCATCAGCAGCCAGTCGCTGTTCATCCTCGGCACGTCCCTCGTTTTGATGGTCCTTCTTCAGTTCATCGTTCACCGGACAAAAATCGGGAAAGCGATGCGCGCCGTCTCCCATGATGCGGAAGCGGCCCGGTTGATGGGAATTAACGTCGACAATACGATTTCGGCCACGTTCGCCATCGGTTCAGCGCTCGCTGGGGCGGCCGGCGTCATTTTCGGCATTTATTATACGAAGATTGAACCGTTGATGGGCATTCTTCCGGGATTGAAGGCGTTTGTCGCCGCCGTGCTGGGCGGAATCGGCATCATTCCGGGCGCGATGGTCGGCGGGCTTTTGCTTGGCGTCATCGAATCGCTCGTCAGCGGGCTCGGCTATTCGCTCTGGCGCGACGGGGTGGCGTTCATCATTTTAATTCTCATCCTCATTTTCCGGCCAGCCGGATTGTTTGGCAAGAACGTACGAGAAAAAGTGTAAAGGATGGTAGGGGACAATGGCAACTTGGAAGCGGACGCGTGGATTTTGGGTTTCCGTCATACTGGCCTTCGCCTTTTTCGCCGTTGTACAGTGGCTGATTGCAAGCGGAACATTAAATGTGTTTTACGTCAACACGCTCTTTTTCATGGCGATCAACGTCATGTTGGCTGTGAGCCTTCATTTAATCATCGGCATCACCGGGCAGTTTTCGATCGGACACGCCGGCTTTTTCGCCGTTGGCGCTTACGCTTCAGCGGTTATGACGATGAAACTGCAGATGCCGTTTGCGGTCGGCGTGCTGACGGCCGGAGTGGCGGCGATGCTTGCCGGCCTCATCATCGGCGTGCCAAGCTTGCGCTTAAAAGGCGATTACTTGGCGATCGCGACGCTCGGGTTTGGCGAAATTGTCCGCATCGCGCTATTGAACATCGATTACGTCGGCGGGGCGAGCGGCATGACGGTGACGCATATGACGACATGGCCGTGGGTGTTCGCCTGCCTGTTTGTGACGATTCTTGTGATCTCCAACTTCACCAACTCAACGCACGGGCGGGCGTGCATCTCGATTCGCGAAGATGAAATCGCCGCCGATGCCATGGGGATCAACACGACGTATTACAAAGTGGCGGCGTTTGCGATCGGCTCGTTTTTCGCCGGCATCGCCGGGGCGCTGTACGCCCACCACTTTTACATCATTCAGCCGTCGAACTTCGGCTTTTTAAAATCGTTTGACATTTTGATTTTCGTCGTGCTCGGCGGGCTCGGCAGCCTATCCGGCGCGGCGGTCGCGGCGATTTTGTTGACGATCGTTTCGACGTTCTTGCAAAACTATCCGGAAACGCGGATGATCATTTACAGCATCGTCTTGATTTTGGTGATGCTGTACCGTCCAACCGGGCTGATGGGGACGAAAGAACTGTCTTCGCTCTTCAAATGGCGGAAGGCGGCGGAAGGAGGAATGAATCATGGCAGCAAAAACACCGTTGCTTAAAGCCGAAGAGGTTGGCATCCAGTTTGGCGGGCTGAAGGCGCTCTCCGGTGTGACGATGGAGCTTTATCAAGGAGAGCTTGTCGGGCTCATCGGTCCGAACGGCGCCGGGAAAACGACGCTGTTTAACTTATTGACGGGCGTGTATGTGCCGACGGAAGGGCGGATCGTGCTTGACGGCGAGACGTTAAACGGCCTGCCTCCGTATAAAATTACACGCAAAGGGATCAGCCGGACGTTTCAAAACATTCGTCTGTTCGGCGAGCTGTCGGTCTTGGACAACGTGAAAGTCGCCTACCATGCGCACGCCCGCCATTCGATGGCGAGCTCCATTCTCCGTCTCCCGTCCCATTTCCGCGGCGAACAGGAAATGGAAGAGAAGGCAATCGAGTTTTTGAAAATTTTTCAATTGGACGAAGTGATGCATGAGAAGGCGAAAAACTTGCCGTACGGCCAGCAGCGCCGGCTCGAGATCGCCCGGGCGCTGGCGGCACAGCCGAAGGTGCTGCTCTTAGATGAGCCGGCCGCGGGCATGAACCCGCAGGAAACGAAGGAATTGATGAATTTGATTGCCTTTATTCGCGAGCGGTTTGCCTTGACGATTTTATTGATTGAGCATGACATGTCGCTTGTCATGGGCATATGCGAGCGCATTTACGTGTTGGATCACGGCCAGCTGATCGCCGAAGGCACGCCGGAACAAGTGCGCAGCAACCCGAAAGTGATCGAGGCTTACCTTGGCGAGGAGGTGTCGTGACCGTGTTGAAAGTTGATCAAATTGACGTATTTTACGGCAACATTCACGCGTTGAAAGGTGTATCGCTTGAGGTGAACAAGGGTGAGATCGTTACGCTGATCGGAGCGAACGGCGCCGGGAAAACGACGCTTCTGAAAACCATTTCCGGGCTGTTGAAGCCGAAAAACGGCGACATTGTGTATGAGGGGGCCTCGATCGCCGGCAAGGCGGCGCAGGCGATCGTCAAGCAAGGCATTTCCCACGTGCCGGAAGGGCGGCGCGTTTTCGCCAATATGACGGTGGAGGAAAACTTGGAGCTCGGCGCGTTTTTGCGCAAAGACAAAGAAGGCATTCAACAAGACTTTGCCAAAGTCTTTCAGCTGTTCCCGCGCCTTGAAGAGCGGCGCAAGCAGCTGGCTGGAACGCTTTCGGGCGGCGAGCAGCAAATGCTCGCCATCGGCCGCGCGCTCATGGCCCGTCCAAAGCTGCTCTTGCTTGACGAACCGTCGATGGGGCTCGCGCCGCTGCTCGTCAAAACGATTTTCCGCATCATTCAGGAAATCAACGAGTCGGGGACGACGATTTTGCTTGTCGAGCAAAACGCTCATATGGCGCTCTCGATCGCGCATCGCGCCTATGTCCTTGAATCGGGGCGCGTCGTCTTGTCGGGAACGGCGAGCGAGCTGCAGGCGAGCGAACAAGTGAAACAGGCGTATTTGGGCGGCCATTGAGGAAAGAAACGCGGTAGAAACGTTGCGGAAAGCCGATTCGGGCAGCCGCATCGCCGCTTAAAAAGGCTGATCCCGAAGGCGTTTATCCACCTTTGGGGATCAGCCTTTCTGCTGCCATCCTTTTTTGAAACGTTGACGTTTACGCTTTTTTACGGAGCCAGCCGGCAGTTGACGAACGGTCGGAAACATCGGCGGCGCACTTTCGGGCTAACGATATGTGAATGTGCGGTTTGCCTTTTCAGGAGGCTGTCTTAAAAGGCAGTTCTTTGTTCAACATAGAGCAACCGTGTTCCCGCAGTTGTGTTCTGCATATATAGGGCAATCAAAGAAGGGATTCCGGCTCTTTTGGTCCGCCTTCTTTGTTTTGGCGCTTCAGCCCGTGCGGCTAGCGGCGCCGTTGTTGCTGCTCGGCCCGCTCCCATGCTTTTAGGTGCGGGTACGGGTCAAACGCCCATTCGGCATAGCCGTTGTCTTTGTACATGCCGTAGTGAAGATGGGGCGGAAATTTTCCGGCTGTGCCGGGCGGACCGTAGCCGGAGCTGCCGACCGAACCGATGATCGTCCCCGGCTCGACGATTTGCCCCTCGCGAAGATCGGCGGCAAACCCGTTCAAATGGGCGAAGTAATGGTACGTGTTGTTGATGTCGCGGATGCCGACGCGCCAGCCGCCGTAGTTGTTCCACCCTTTCAGCTCGACGATGCCGTAGCACGTCGAGCGCACCGGAACGCCGTAGCCGGCGAAAATGTCGGTTCCTTCGTGGATGCGCCGTCCGCCCCAGCCGCGCGCATCGCCCCATGTATCGCGGTAGCTGTAATTGGCCCGCAGCGGAAGCGGAAAGACATGGTCGTCCAACTTCAGCGTCTGATACTTTTTATAAATTTTTACTTTTCCTAAAATGATATCGACGGTTTTGGCGCGTTGGTAGTAGTTCCAAAGCGCGATTTTGATATGGCGGTGATCGATGCCGTACGTCTGCAAATAGCGGGCCATGGCCATGATCACATCGTCATCGTCGTCGGCCCGCGCATAGCCGTCGCCGTCTCCGTCCACGCCAAGGCCGCCGAACTGGGAGATGGAAAACGGGTCTGTATCGTGTGGATTTTTGTTCAGCGGCCCGGCCCATACTTCCGGTTTGATATAAATGCCGAGCACGCCGGCCGGCTTGGGCAGGTCGCGGCGCACTTGCCGGACGTTTCGCTCATACTGGTCAATGGCCGCAAAGTAATACCACGGGATCAACGAGACGGCTTCCGCCTTTTTGTACAGCTCCATCCGCTTTTCATACACCGCCTCTTCCTGTTCCGCCGCGGAAGCCGCGCCGGCGGCGATCCACAGCATCGCTGCCGCCGATATGGCGGCAAGCCATCGATGCACGCGTATTCCCCCTTTCCGCCCGTTTCATATGTTTAGTTTGGGGAGAAACGGGAATTTCATAAATGTTAAAAGAAGGAAACCATCCGCTGGACGATTTTTTTGTGTTTTTCCGTTCTTTTCATTATAATGGGGAATGAACAATCATCGACAAGTGGAGTGAGAACGATGGCGACGAAAGAAGAACACGTCCGCAAGCCGGACTGGTTGAAAATCAAGCTGAACACGAACGAGAATTATATCGGTTTAAAGAAGCTGATGCGGGAAAACCGTTTACATACCGTTTGCGAGGAAGCGAAGTGCCCAAACATTCACGAATGCTGGGCCGTACGGCGGACGGCGACGTTTATGATTTTAGGCAGCGTCTGCACGCGCGCCTGCCGCTTCTGCGCCGTCAAAACCGGACTGCCGACGGAGCTTGATTGGCAGGAGCCGGAACGCGTCGCGGAATCGGTCCGCATCATGAACTTAAAACACGTCGTCGTCACCGCCGTCGCCCGCGATGACTTGAAAGACGGCGGGGCGGCGGTATTCGCCGAAACGGTGCGCGCCATCCGCCGGAAAAACCCGTTTACGACGATCGAGGTGCTGCCGTCGGATATGGGCGGGGTGTATGAAAACTTAAAAATTTTGATGGATGCCCGCCCTGACATTTTAAACCATAACATCGAAACGGTGCGCCGCTTGACTCCAAGGGTGCGCGCCCGCGCGACGTACGAACGTTCGCTTGAGTTTTTGCGGCGCGCGAAAGAATTGCAGCCGGACATTCCGACGAAATCGAGCATCATGGTCGGCCTTGGGGAAACGAAAGAAGAAATCATTGAAGCGATGGACGACTTGCGCGCCAACCATGTCGACATTTTGACGATCGGCCAGTATTTGCAGCCGACGAAAAAACATTTGAAGGTCGTAAAATATTATCATCCGGATGAGTTTCAAGAGCTGAAAGAAATCGCGTTGAGCAAAGGGTTCAGCCATTGTGAAGCCGGCCCGCTCGTCCGCTCGTCGTACCATGCCGATGAGCAGGTGAATGAAGCGGCGAAAGCGCGGCAGTTGAAAGCGTAACATCCAACGAACGGCGCGAAAGCAAGCGTTGTTCCAGCGGCTGAAAGCATCATCCCGGCCGGATGAACGCGAAGAAACGGTCATGCCTTTCATCAAGAAGGCAGACCGTTTCTTTTCCCTAGCGCCCCGCTTTCGTCGCCCGCGGCGTGCCGTCGCGGAAATCGCGGTCCAGTTCATCGTTTGTTTCGTTGATCATTTCGCCGTTTTCATTTTCCCCGTCGCTCAGTTTTTTCCCTTGCGGATAGTTCAACATCCGCTGAATCGTCGCATCGAGAATTTGGTCGATGTTGCGCGTATTCGAATCAAGGCGCCCGAAGCGCTCGATGTCCTTCATCAGCTGCGGATTGTCGGCGACATACACATGGTAGTAGCGGGGAACGACGGAAAGCGCCGTCTTTTTCACTTGATCGGCCGTTTGCTGCCGGTTGTTCGTGTCCGCGTCATACACGACGAGCACTTCCTCATCCGTGACGAGCGTGGCGACGTCTTTGACGCCCGGCAGCTGGGTGCACAATTTGCTGATTAAATCAGCCGCTTTCTCGCGGTTGAATGACGGCATGTCGTTGTAGCCGTTCGCATCGCCGAGGATCGGGCTTTTTTGATGGCGGACGTAGCCGAAGTTGTTCATCGGCGTGTCATCGCCGTTGGGCACCCCGTTTTCATTGTACAGCTCGTTGCGGTCGGCGACATTGATCGTGTTGCCGCTCCGCTTGTAAATGTCGGTGTTTTCGTCCTCGGCCGTCTGCGCGCAGCCGGCGAGGGCGACGGCCGTTCCAAACGCAACGGCCAACCATGGTCGTCTCATCGTCAGCACCCCCTTCGCTTTTAGGGTGGCACACGGATGATGGTTCGATGACAGTAATTGATTGGGTGCGATGCATCGTTTATGATGGAAGTGGAAAGGCGAGGTGAGAACAGTGATTTGCATTAACAATCATTGTTACGAACTGGTGGAAAATGTAAAAAACGCCTTTAATGAAGAAGCCTTTCGCGCCCGATATGCGGACATTTTGGCGAAGTATGACTACATTGTCGGGGATTGGGGATACAACCAGCTCCGGCTGCGCGGGTTTTTTGACGACCATAACCAAAAGGCGACGTACGATACGAAAATCAGCACGTTGTCCGAATATTTGTATGAATATTGCAATTTCGGCTGTGCGTATTTTGTGTTGCGCAAGGTGAAACGGTAACCGCGCCAGCGGACTGCGGTGCGGCGGTGCCGGAAGAAGAGGAGGCGCAAGAAACCGCTGCGCGGCGAAATGCTCGCAGGCGGGAAGACGGCTCGCGGACAGACAAAAAGACGACGCTGCGCCATTCTCATCGCCGCCGCATGGCGAAACGGCAAAGGCGGCAGCCGCCATAGGCTGGCGGCTGCCCCGTTTCTTTCGTTGTTCCGCTGAACGTCAAGCCTGTTCTTCCGTTTCATTGTACGGAAACTGTTCACTGTTGCGCGGGTCATCATGCGGCGGGTGGGCGGCCGGGTCGCGCCTCGGAATGTTTTGGTGGAACGATTTAAACTCGTAGTTGAAGGCGCTGTAATGCCGCTGGCCTTCCTTCCAAGGCGTGCTTTTGTTTTCGACCGGCGCGTCGTCGCGGCGCGGCGAGCCGTACGGCCCTTCTGGGAACTCTTCGGCGGTCAAGAAATTGCGCTGTTTCTCGACGACGGAAAAATCGGCGTATGTTTCCCGTTCCGCCATTCGTCTCACCTTCCTTGCTGCTTTGGTGTTTCATAAGATGCCCGAAACCGAGGAAGGTTATGAGAGATACTCCTCCAAAAAGGCGCGCAAATCATTGGCATCTTGCTCATTGAGCTGGTAAGCGTGCTCAATATAGCCCGGCTCCTCCAAATCATCGCGCCCGAGAATGGCAAAGCGGTTGCTTTGCAAATCAAGCACGAGCCATTTCCCGTAAAAACGGTCGGTCTCGACGAGCGCCAAATCAAACCGCTGCCGTTCGCCGACAAAGCTGACGAAGCGGACCGCGGCTTCGACGGTGTCGTCGTATAAATAAAACCGTTCGCCCATGATCCAAGCCTCCCTGTTTTTTCGTCTATGTCCATCATAGCAGACAGGCGGCGAAAACGGGAGACAGCAAATCGCACAAAGAAACGAGGAGGGATGACGGATGTATTTTGTCGACCGCAAGAAACTGGAAGAAACGCTCAGCTGCATGGAACAAATGCTCGCTCGCTACAAGGCGAAAGCCAATTGGGACGAGCCGTTGCAGCGATTGGCGCTCGAGCGGATCGCTCATGTCGTCATCGAAGCGGTGTTGGACGTCGGCAACGCCATGATCGATGGATTTATTATGCGCGACCCGGGCAGCTACAACGACATCATCGACATTTTGGCGGATGAACGAGTGATTTCAACCGCGGATGCCGATCGGTTGAAAGCGTTTATTGCCCATCGGAAAATGCTTGTGCACGAGTATACGCGCGTGGACCATGAGAAATTGCTTGCCGATCTGAACGAACATTTGCCGGCGCTTGAGGCGTATCCGAAGGCGGTGCGCGCTTACCTGGAGAGTGAGCTCGGCCCGGTGTCGGCGTTTCGCAATTGACGGATGACAAGAAAGGGGATCGAAATCATTGAAGCGTTACAACGGCTACCTCATCGATTTGGACGGGACAATGTACCGCGGCACGGAATGCATCGCCGAGGCGCGTGAGTTCGTCAATGAGCTTCACCGCCGCGGCATTCCGTATTTGTTTGTGACGAACAACTCATCGCGCACGCCGGCGCAAGTGGCGGAAAAATTGCGTTCATTCGGCGTGCCGGCGGAAGAGAAGCATGTATTTACTACAAGCCAGGCGACGGCGAATTACATTTTTGAACAAAAGCCGGATGCTTCCGTGTATGTGATCGGCGAGGAAGGCATTCGCACTGCCTTGGCGGACAAAGGGTTCCGTTTTGCCGGCGAAGATGCGGATGTCGTCGTCATCGGCATTGACCGGCAAATTACGTACGAAAAGTTCGCTGTCGCGTGTCTTGCCGTCCGCAACGGAGCGATGTTCGTCTCAACGAACGGTGACATCGCTTTGCCGACGGAGCGGGGGCTTTTGCCGGGCAACGGCGCGCTGACGTCGGTGATCGCTGTATCGACGCAAGTGAAGCCGACATTTATCGGCAAGCCGGAAAAAATTATTATGGAGCAGGCGCTCAAAGTGCTCGGTGTCCCGCGGGAGAACGTCCTCATGGTGGGCGACTATTACGAAACCGATATTATGGCGGGGATGAATGCCGGCATCGATACGCTTTTAGTCCATACGGGCGTCACGACGAAAGAGATGCTCGCCCGCTATGAACGGCAGCCAACGTATACGGCCGATTCGCTGCTTGAATGGCTCGACCGCTTGTAAAAACGCCGCCTTGCCTTCGTGGCAGGCGGCGTTCGATTTGCTCGGCATTCGTTTCCACGCTTTAAGAGCAGACGCCATTGGCGGCGGCGTTCGATTTACTCCGCATTGGCGGCCCGGTGCGCTAAGCGGCTCGATGCCGCCGCGGCGATGGCGCCGACAATGTCGTCCAAAAACGTATTGCATTTGCCCGTTGATTTGTCGTTTAAGTATTGTAAAATGCCAGGCTTTTGTTTATCGATATATCCGTAGTTCGTAAATCCGATCGACCCGTACACGTTGACGATCGACAGCGCCAAAATTTCATCGACGCCATACAACCCTTCATCGCGGCGGATAATCGACTGCAGCGGCTCATCAAGCCGGCCGTCCTCGGCAAGTTTATCCAATTGAATGCCGGTTAAAATCGCGTTTTGCACTTCGCGTTTGGAAATGACGCGGTTGACGTTTTCGATGCACTCCTCCATCGTCAAGTCCGGATGATATTTCGCTTGCAAATAATAGACAAGTTCCGCGATTTTTTCTACTGTCACCCCTCGTTCTTCCAGCCAGCGCCGAGCCGTTTGTTCCAAGTTGTTCATTGTGAATTCACTCATTAGTCTGTCACCTATTTCCCTTAAAAAGTCGTTTTCTATATATATGTATCATGTCATAAATACGTCCGTCATATAAAGAAAAATGCTCATCGGCTTTTTCCTCGCCTCTTGGCATATATAAAAAATAGCCCCCTTTCTGTGAAAATGCGCAGGCCTTCATTGGCCATTTTCATGCCCGGGTGGAGTGCAAACGTTGCTTATGGAGCTTTTTTGAGAAAAGGGAAGAAAGAAGGAGGCGCGGCGATGGAAGCTTGGGTGCGTGAACAGTACAGCATGCGCGTCGAACGGTTGGAACGAAGAGGGATGTACACAGCGTTTTGGCATAAACAGGAACGTTTTCTGATCGTTGCCGCCGATGGACGGAGCGAAGCGGAGATGGAAGAGCGCCAACAAATGAGCCGCTATTTGCGGGCGAAAGGAGTGGACGGCATCGGGGAGCTGATCAAAACGACGTCCGGAACGTATATCGCTTCTTATAACGGGCAGCCGTTAGCGCTCATTCGCGCGCCGCTTCCGTCGGCCCGCTTTCGTTCGCTCGGCCGGGAGCTGGCGGTGATGCATGAATGCGGGAGGACGTGTCCGCTGCCGATCATCGCCTGCCGGCGCATCGGCCAATGGCGGGAACTATGGGCGAAGCGGATCGATCAAATGGAGTCGTTTTGGGCAAGCAAGCTCGCTTCTGGACCGTCGTCGCCGTTTGATCGGCTGTTTATCGAGTCGTTTCCGTACTATTTAGGGATGGCGGAAAATGCGGTGCAATATGTGGCCGACACCGAGCTTGACGAAGAACCGCTGCGCATTGATTATGCGGCGTTTTGCCACGAGCGGCTTCCAGAAGCGGGTTGGGTGGATGGAACGGAGGCGAAACTGCCGACAGATTGGGTGTATGACCATTGTGCGCGTGATCTGGCTGAATGGGTGCGCCATTTGTACCGGCAGCGCGGGCTTCATTGTCAACGAGCGGTTCGGCAATTTTTCCAAGATTATGGGCATTCGATGCCGCTGTCGCCGTTTGCCTGGCGGCTGATTTACGCTCGGCTTTTATTTCCGCTGCCGTATTTTGAATGCGTGGAAGCGTATTATACCGCTTCGGATGAGAACGAACGAGCGAGGCATGAGGGCGCGTTGCGGCGCTTGTTCGATCGATCGCACGAGTATGAACGGTTTATGGCTTCGTTTGCTGAGATCGTCGGCATCGCCGGACGCATCCGCCTGCCGGCTGTCGAGTGGCTGCCGCCGGTGTCATGAATGGGGAGACAACTTCTCGTTTTTTTTGCGCAAAAGTTGTGATAAGATTTAGAAAAAACGAAGTGGGGGCTGCATCATGACGAAGCCGTATGTATTCATTACGCGAAAATTGCCGGAGGAAGTGATTACACCGCTCTCTGTCATCGCCGAAGTAGGGATGTGGCCGCATGAAGATATGCCTGTGCCGCGCGACGTGCTGATTGCGGAGGCGAAAAAAGCGACGGCCATGTTGCCGATGGTGTCCGATCCGATCGATGAAACCGTGCTGTCTGCCGGTTCGGCGTTGAAAGTTGTCGCCAATATGGGGGTAGGTTATGACAATATTGACGTTCCGGCGGCAACGAAGCGCGGCATTCTCGTTTGCAATACGCCCGATGTATTGACCGATACGACGGCCGATTTGACGTTTGCCCTTTTATTGGCCACCGCCCGCCGCCTTGTCGAAGCGGCTGAATTTTTGAAGGAAGGAAAATGGAAAAGCTGGAGCCCGTTTTTGCTGGCCGGCGCGGATGTCCATCATAAAACGATCGGCATCGTCGGCATGGGGAACATCGGCCAAGCGGTGGCAAAGCGGGCGAAAGGATTTGATATGACCGTCCTGTATCACAATCGTTCCCGCCGCCCGGAGGCGGAAGCGGAGCTTGGCGCCATCTACCGCCCATTTGCCGACTTGCTGGCTGAGAGCGATTTTGTCGTCTGCTTGACGCCGCTCACCTCTGAGACGCGCCATTTGTTCAACCGCGAGGCGTTCCGGCAAATGAAGAAGTCCGCGATTTTCATTAACGCGGCGCGCGGGGCGGTCGTGGACGAACAGGCGTTGTATGAGGCGCTTGTCAAGGGGGAGATCGCCGCGGCCGGGCTGGATGTGTTTGAAAAAGAGCCGGTCGCTGCCGATCATCCGCTCGTCTCGCTTCCGAACGTCGTCGCCTTGCCGCATATCGGCAGCGCCACATACGAAACGCGGCGCGCCATGATGACATTAGCGCGCGACAACATCATCGCCGTGCTCGAAGGCCGGCCGCCGCTGACGCCGGTGAACCGGCTCTCGTAAAAATTTTCATTGCCAAATGATCGATCGTCTTTTATAATGTCTACTATAAAAATACAAATGTCTACTGTACATAAACAGAAGGGGCGGGAAAGATGGAAAAGCCAATTTTTGTCGGATTGCTAGGATTAGGAACGGTCGGGAGCGGCGTCGTCAAAATTATTGAGAACCACCAAGAAAAGTTGATGCATCAAGTCGGCTGCCCGGTAAAGGTGAAAAAAATCCTCGTCCGTGATGTACATAAACCGCGCGATGTCGCCGTCGATCCGGCATTGCTCACGACAAGCGCCGCTGAGGTGATCGATGATCCGGACATTGACGTCATCATCGAAGTGATGGGCGGCATTGAAGAAACAAAAGAGCTGCTATTGCGGGCGCTGCGGCAACGAAAGCATGTCGTGACCGCCAACAAAGACTTGATGGCCGTCTACGGGTCGGAGCTGCTTCGGGTGGCGGCGGAATATCGGTGCGATTTGTTCTACGAAGCGAGCGTCGCCGGCGGCATTCCGATTTTGCGCAGCTTGGTCGACGGCTTGGCGTCGGACCGGATTACGAAGCTGATGGGCATTGTGAACGGAACGACGAACTACATTTTAACGAAAATGTCGAAAAACGGCGCTTCATACGAGGCTGTACTTGCCGAAGCGCAGGCGCTCGGGTTCGCTGAAGCCGACCCGACGTCGGACGTCGAAGGGCTCGATGCGGCGCGAAAAATGGCCATTTTGGCCCGCCTTGGCTTTTCGATGGACATCGACTTGGACGATGTGCAAGTGAAAGGCATCACCCAAGTGACGGAGGAAGACTTAAACTATGGGAAGCGGCTCGGCTACACGATGAAATTGATCGGCATCGCTCAGCGCGACGGCCAGAAGGTCGAGGTGAGCGTCCAACCGACGTTTCTTCCGGATTCGCATCCATTGGCGTCCGTGCATAACGAATACAACGCGGTCTACGTGTATGGCGAAGCGGTCGGGGAAACGATGTTTTACGGGCCGGGGGCGGGCAGCTTGCCGACGGCGACGGCTGTTGTCTCCGACTTGGTCGCAGTGATGAAAAATATGCGCCTTGGCGTAAACGGCCATTATGCGGTGTCTCCGCAATATGAAAAACAGTTGAAGACACCGGCGGAAATTTTCTCGAAATACTTTTTGCGCATTCATGTGAAAGACCAAGTGGGCGCGTTTGCCAAAATTACAACGCTGTTTTCGCAACGCGGGGTGAGCTTTGAGAAAATTTTGCAGCTGCCGTTAAAGGAAGACGGTCTGGCGGAAATCGTCATCGTCACCCATGACGCCTCGCAGCAAGACTACGAAGAGATTTTGCAGCAGCTCGGCGATTTGGAAATCGTTGAGCGGGTGCAAAGTTCATATCGCGTGGAAGGGGAGAAACGGTAATGGCATGGAAAGGGCTGCTTGACGCCTACGGCGATTTTTTGCCGCTGACCGCGGCGACGCCGAGGTTGTCGCTTTGCGAAGGGAATACGCCGCTCATCCCGCTGCCGCGGTTGTCGGAAGAGCTTGGGATTACGTTGTACGTCAAAGTGGAGGGGGCGAACCCGACCGGTTCGTTTAAAGACCGCGGCATGGTGATGGCGGTGGCCAAGGCGAAAGAGGAAGGAAGCCATACAATCATTTGCGCCTCGACCGGCAATACGTCGGCTTCGGCGGCCGCCTACGCGGCGCGCGCCGGCATGCGCTGCCTCGTCGTCGTTCCAAATGGGAAAATCGCCCTCGGCAAGTTGGCGCAAGCCGCCATGTACGGCGCGGAAATTTTTGCGATTGACGGCAACTTTGACGAGGCGCTGAAGATGGTGCGCCGGCTGAGCGAGACGGCGCCGATTACGCTCGTCAACTCGGTCAATCCGTACCGAATCGAGGGGCAAAAGACGGCGGCGTTTGAAGTGTGCGACCAGCTCGGGCGCGCCCCGGACGTGCTCGCCATTCCAGTCGGCAACGCCGGCAACATCACCGCCTATTGGAAAGGGTTTAAGGAGTATCATGAAGCAAAAGGGACGGGCTTGCCGCAAATGCGCGGCTTTGAAGCCGAAGGGGCGGCGGCGATCGTCCGCAATCAAGTGATTGAACAGCCGGAAACGGTGGCGACGGCGATCCGCATCGGCAACCCGGCGAGCTGGGACAAAGCGGTCGAGGCGGCGAGCGAGTCGTGCGGGAAAATCGATGAGGTGAGCGACGCGGAAATTTTGGCCGCCTACAAGCGGCTTGCCCGGACGGAAGGCATTTTTGCCGAGCCGGCGTCATGCGCCGCCATCGCCGGGGTCATCAAACAGCGCGAACGGAACGAAATCGAGCGCGGCAGCCTCGTCGTTGCGGTTCTTACCGGCAACGGTTTGAAAGACCCGGCCATCGCGCTGGAGACAGCGGCGATCGAGCCGATCGTGCTGCCGAACGATGAGCAAATCGTCCTTGAGCATTTGCAAGGGGTTGTCCGCACATGAAGGAAGATGAGATGTTGAAAATCGTTGTTCCGGGAAGCACGGCCAACTTAGGGCCCGGTTTTGACTCGATCGGGCTCGCCGTCTCCCGTTATTTGACGCTTGACGTCCGCTTGGCGGCAGCGTGGTCGTTTACGCCAAGAACAGCGGAGGTAAGCGGCATTCCGCGCGGAACGGACAACTTGGTGTATCAAGTGGCGGAGGAGACGGCAAAAGTATACGGCGGCCAGTTGCCGAGCTGTGCGGTTGATGTGTACAGCGACATTCCGTTTACGCGCGGGCTGGGAAGCAGCGCGGCGGCGGTCGTCGCCGGCATAGAGCTCGCTGACGCGTTGCTTGGACTTGAATTGCCGCGCGAGCAAAAGATGGAGTTGGCGACCCGATACGAAGGCCATCCGGACAATGTCGGCGCCTCTTTGTACGGCGGGTTGGTCATCGGCTGCTACCGCGAGGCGGGCACAGATGTCATCCATATTCCGCAATTGGATGTGGAGCTTGTCGCCATTATTCCAGAATACGAGTTGGAGACGAAAAAAGCGCGCGGTCAGTTGCCGGAGCAATGGACGAGGCAGCAGGCGGTCGAGGCGAGCGCCGTCAGCAACGTTCTTGTTGCCGCTTTGCTCACGAAAAATTGGAAGCTCGTCGGGCGGATGATGTCCGCTGATTTGTTTCACCAGCCGTATCGCAAGCCGCTCGTTCCGGAACTCGAGCGAGCCGAGGCGCTGGCTGGGGAATACGGAGCGATCGGAGCGGCGTTAAGCGGAGCGGGGCCGACGGTGCTCGTCTTTGCCGAACCGGGTCAAGGAGAGCGGCTTGCGCAGCGGCTGCGCCCGCATTTTCCAGCGTGCGAAATCGCCCGGCTCGCCGTCGAGCCGCGCGGCAGCCGCGTCTATAAGCTGGCGCTTGAAGCTTGAATGCTCTCTCACCTACGCAAACGCCAAGAGGCGGGAGATTCTTGGCAACACCTGCCCCATGGCAGGCGGTTGACCAAGCCACCTCTGTACGGTTTCGCTGTCCTTACTCCCGCTGACCGCCTGGAAGTAGGGGTCTCTCGGTTGGAGATGATAAAAAAATCCGAACAGCCGACCGCTGTTCGGATTTTTATTGGCATTAAAACACTTGCTCCACTTCGACGACGCCCGGCACTTCTTCAAACAAGGCGCGCTCAATCCCGGCTTTGAGCGTGATCGTCGAGCTCGGGCAGCTGCCGCACGCGCCAAGGAGGCGGAGTTTCACGACGCCGTCCTCCACATCGACGAGTTCGCAGTCGCCGCCGTCGCGAAGCAGGAACGGGCGGAGTTTATCTAAAACTTCTTGCACTTGTTCTTTAATTTCTTGATCCGTCATTTCCATCGACTCCTTTCTTTACTTTTTATTATAATCATGGTAACAAAAAAAATCTAATGATAAATTTTGCTTTCGCAAAGGGTGACGTAGATGACATTCAAGCCGATTGAAATTTGTGTATACGGCGCTGACGTGATTTGCCCGTCATGCGTGCAGCTGCCGTCGTCGAAAGAAACGTACGAATGGCTCGAGGCCGCGCTGCGCCGCAAGTATCCCGATCAGCCGTTTACGATGACGTACGTCGATATTTTCGCTCCGCCGGCCGATGATGAGGCGAAGCGGAAGCTCGCGCAGACGATCGTCGAGGAAGATTGGGTGTATCCAGTTGTCGTGATCGAAGGAAACGTCGTCGCTGAAGGCAACCCGCGGCTGAAGGTGATTTGCGCGGAAATGGAAAAATTAGGGTATCGACCATCGGCGCATGAAGGGAAAAAGGCGGAATAAGCTCCGCCTTTTTATGTGCATTGAACATCCGTATGCAACGTCTGCCCGATGTTGAAATGTTTCCGCAAGTGTCGCTCGATCGAAAAGGTTGAGGTTGTTTTGCGCTGTCTTGATTCAGTACCCGTGGTGGTGTTTGTACATCCACAAAATGCCTGATTTCAGCAAACGCGGCACGCGGCCGGTGAGCGGGCGGTCGGCGAGCAGGCCGAAGCCGTGCTTTTTGCCGAGCGAACCGAGAATGCCTTTTAATTTGATCGGCGGGAATTCATTCGGCGGCTCTTCGCCGTTCCACCGCTTTTGCAGCACTTGGACGATTTGCTCGGCCTGCGCTTCGGCGAGCTGGGCGCTCGGGGAATGCGGCAGGCTCGCACAGTCGCCGACGACGTATGCGTTTTCATACCCCGGAATGTGGTGTTGCTTGGTCAGCACGACGCGGCCTTGCTTGTCCTTTTCGACATTCAGCTCGCGGACGACGCGGTTGGGCTGGATGCCGGCCGTCCAGACGATGACGTCGCATTCCACCGGTTCGTCGTGGTTGTACAAGACGCCCGGTTCGACTTTCGTGACGTTGGAGTTGCGGACGATTTCCACCTTGTGTTCAACGAACCAGCCTTCCACATAATCGCTCAGCCGTTTCGGAAACATCGGCAAAATGCGCTCGCCGCGGTCGAACAGTTTAATGTGCAAGTCCGGGCGGCTCTCCGCCAGTTCGCTGGCCAGCTCGACGCCGCTCAAGCCAGCGCCGACGATGCCGACCGTCGCTTTCGGCGGCAAGTTGTTCAGCGCTTCATAGGCGGCGCGCGCTTTATCAATCGATTGGATGCTGTACGTATGCGCCTCGGCGCCCGGCACCCCGTGATATTTGTCTTCACAGCCTAAACCGATCACGACATCGTCGTAGCGGACGCTGCTTCCATCCTTTAAATGGACGAGCTGCTGGTCGAGATCGATCGAGACGACTTCGCCGAATTGGTACGTCAGTTGCGGATGTTCCGGAAACGGGACGCGGATGTGATGGTCGCTGACCGTTCCCGCGGCCAAGGCGTAATATTCCGTTTTTAAACAATGGTACGGAACGCGGTCGATGAGGATAATATGAATGTCGTTTGGCACTCCATCCGGGAGGAGGCGCTGCAAAATGCGCATGTTGCCGTATCCTCCGCCAAGCAATACAAGCTGTCTCATAGCGAAAAATCCCCTTTTGTCGAGTTTCTAAAGCCGACAATGCCATAGAAAAGTATAACGAAATTGTGACAAAAGAACAATAATTTTTCCGCTTCCTCGATCGAACGAGCATGTTCGTTGACGCCGCGCCGTAAAACGGCTACGATGGGAAGCAGGAAGGTGAACATTGCATGATTTTGCCGATCATCGAATTTTGCATCAGCAACTTAGCGAGCGGGTCGTACAAAGCGATGGAAATGTTGGAAAAAGACCCGAACTTGGACATCATCGAATATAGCTGTTTGAGCTATTGCACCCGTTGCGCGGAAACGTTGTTTGCGCTTGTCAACGGCGAGTTTGTCAGCGGTGAAACGCCCGAGCAGCTCGTCGAAAATATTTACCGGCATCTCGAGGAAAATCCGATGTTTTAGCGAAAAAAAGGAGGATGCCCAGCGATGCGGCATCCTCTTCCATGTATATGAAAAAACGGGGGATATTCTCATTGTGTCCAGTTGATGCGTTCAATATACGCATGAAATAAAAAAATGGTTAGGAGGGAGCCGTGTGCGTTCGTTTTCGTTTACGAAAATGCATGGATTGGGTAATAGTTACATATACGTTGATCTGTTCCGGGAAACATTGCCGGAAGAGGAGCTGCCGGCGATCGCCCGCAGCGTCGCTGATGTCCACACAGGCATCGGCTCGGATGGCTTGATTCTCATTTGCCCGTCGGAGAAAGCGCCGGTCAAAATGCGCATTTTTAACAGCGATGGTTCGGAAGGGAAAAACTGCGGCAACGGCTTGCGCTGCGTGGCCAAATACGCGTATGAGCACGGGATCGTCCGCGAGCGCTCCTTTTTGATTGAAACACTCTCTGGGCTTGTGGAAGCCTGCGTGGCGGTAGAAGGCGGCGAAGTGGCGAGCGTGACGGTCGATATGGGCGAGCCGCGCCTTGCGCGGAGCGCCATTCCGATGGCGGGACCGCAAACGGAGCGGGTCGTCGCCGAGCCGTTTGCCATTGGCGGGGGCGAATATGAAATTACGGCGGTGTCCATGGGGAATCCGCACGTCATTTTTTACGTCGATGACATCAACAAAGCGCCGGTGACGACGCTCGGCCCGCTCGTGGAAAAGGATCCGCGCTTTCCGGAAGGGGTGAACGTCGAGTTTGTCGAGGTCGTGAATGAACATGAGCTCCATTTCCGCGTTTGGGAGCGCGGATCCGGCGTGACGCAGGCGTGCGGGACCGGAGCGTGCGCGGCGGTCGTCGCTTCGGTGCTCAACGGCAAAACGGCGCGCGGGGAAGAAACGGTCGTCCATCTGTCCGGCGGCGATTTAACGATCGTCTGGGGGCATGACGGGCGCGTGCTTATGACCGGCCCGGCGGAGACCGTGTGCACCGGCGTTTATTACTACCGGGGCGGGCGGAACGGTTGAGCATCGAAAGGCAAAGACGGTATACTATAAGTAAGATGGGAACAAGATGAAGGGGGATTTGCAACATCCGCACTGTCGGGTGAAAGCTGGCGAACCTGCTGAAAACCAGCCAAGGTTTTCGGCGAGTGTCAACCGTTAAAGGAGGGGTCATGATGGCAGAGGCGGTCATTACGCTGACAGAAGCAGCAGCGTTTCAAATCAAAGATATGATGAAAGAGCAGGAAGAAGAAGGCGCGTATTTGCGCGTCGGCGTCCATGGCGGCGGCTGCAGCGGGCTGTCGTACGGCATGGGGTTTGACCATGAGCGGCGCGATGACGACATCGAATTTGAGCAACACGGCATCAAAATTTTGGTTGACCGCGACAGCGCGCCGATTTTGCGCGGCACGGTCATCGATTACAAACAGTCGCTGCTTGGCGGCGGGTTTACGATCAACAACCCGAACGCCATCGCGACGTGCGGTTGCGGCTCATCGTTCCGCACGGCGACCAATGCCGGCACGCCGGAGCAATGTTAAGCGGGCGGATGAGATGATCGCCGCCAATCCGCTCAGCGAACGCAAACGGCCCGCGCCGTCGCAATGATCAGCGGCCGCTGAAGGGAAGCTGCCGCCAAGGGAGGAAAGAAGGATGAGAGGACAACTGAATGTCATATTGGCGCTCGTGTTGGCGCTCATTGTCGCGCTGTTGGCCGTGGCGAATGTAGAGCAGGTGACGATCCATTATTTAGTCGGGGAAACTCGTTTGCCGCTCATTATCGTCATTTTAGGTTCGGCCGTCCTTGGCGGTTTGGTTGTCGGCATGCTCGGCTGGGTGCGTTTGTTCAGTTTGCATCGGCAAGTCAAGCTGCTTGAGAAGGAGCGGGCGGCCAAGGTTGAAAGCGATCAGGGCGAAACGGCTTCGCCGGAGCGCGGCGCATGAAAAAGAAGGGGTTGACCGAAAAGGTTGTTTTTTCTTAAACAAAACACAACATATCGTTTTTTCGCGATTGTTTGATCGTAATCAGAAAAGGTGTCCCGATCGTTTTGGGACACCCTCTTTTTGATTGCCGTATATACGCATAAAACTTGCTGGATGTGCTATGGTGAAGAGCGGCCTGTTGAGACAGCTTCTTTCTCGACAGAAAAACAGCGGGTAAGACAGCGCCTTGATCGGCCGAAAAGGACAGAGAGAAACGATGTCACGCTCAAAACAGCGATGTTGAGTGCGCCGGCTGCATCCGCGCTGTCGGGTCGATGTACGTTTTGGCGCTGCTGATGGCGATCGGCGCTTCGCCAAAGCCGCAGGCGATCAGCTTGATTTTTCCGTCATAGGTGCAAATGTCGCCGGCCGCATACACGCCGGGAATGTTCGTCTCCATCCGCGAGTTGACTTTGATCGCATTTTTTTCGATGTCAAGCCCCCAGTTTTTTATCGGGCCGAGTGAAGAAATGAAGCCGTAGTTGACGATGACGGCGTCAACCTCAACCGTTTCTTTCGTTCCTTCTTTCACATGCTCGAGGACGACTTGGCGGATGCCGCGTTCATCGCCGACGAGTTCGACGGGCACAAACGGTGTTTTCACTTGCACGCTGGACTTCATCAGTTGTTCGACGCTATGTTCATGGGCGCGGAATTTGTCGCGGCGATGCACGATCGTGACGCTCGCGGCGATCGGTTCAAGCATGAGCGACCAGTCAACGGCCGAGTCGCCGCCGCCGCAGACGAGCACGCGCTTTCCGGAAAACTGCTCCAAGTCGTTGATGAAGTAATGCAAGTTTTTTCCTTCGTATTGGGAAGCGCTTTCGATTTCGAGCCGGCGCGGCTGAAAAGCGCCGTTTCCGGCGGTGATGATGACCGTTTTCGAGTAATGGATTTGTTGATTCGTCACGAGCTTAAACGTTCCGTCCTCCTGCTTTTCGAGCGTGTCGACCGACTCGTTCAAGCAGACGGTCGGTGAAAACATGTCCATCTGCGCCTTCAGCTGATTGACGAGCTCTTGGGCGCGCACTTTCGGAAATCCGGCGACATCGTATATGTATTTTTCCGGATATAACGCGGCCAGCTGCCCGCCAAGCTGCGGAAGGCTTTCGATAATTTTCACCTTCATTTGCCGCAACCCGCCGTAAAACGCAGCAAACATCCCGGTCGGCCCGCCGCCGATAATCGTGACGTCATAGATGGTGTGATCTTCTTTCACCGACATCCCTCCCCGCACAATATGGCATGACACGTTTATTTTACCATAAACAGGCGCTGTTATGATGGGAATTTTTCAGCCGAATCGGTCGAAAAAAAGCTTGAAAAGGCGAAGAAAAAGGACTAATATGGTTTGTGGAGAGATTGTTAATTTTTTGTGACAGTCCCTCGACATTTTTTTGGCGATTAACGTGAATTGTTTCACAAACTCTGCTCAATAAAAACGGGGGCGGCCGCAAAAGCTATAACAAACGAATGCGAAAAAAATGAAAAAGGATGGAAGTGATTCAAGTGAGAAAACCAAACGTTGTCATTTTAGGCGCCGGCTATGGCGGGCTGATGACGACCGTCCGCCTGCAAAAGCTCATCGGGGCGAATGAGGCGAATATTACGCTAGTGAACAAGCACGACTACCATTATGAGACGACATGGCTTCATGAGGCGTCGGCCGGCACGCTGCACCATGACCGCGTTCGCTATCCGATCAGCGATGTCATCGACCGGAACAAAGTGAAATTTATTCAAGACACGGTGACGAAAATTGTTCCAAACGAAAAAAAAGTGCTGCTTGAAAACGGCGAGCTGACGTACGATTACCTCGTCATCGCCCTCGGGTTTGAATCGGAAACGTTCGGCATCAAAGGATTAAAGGAATACGCGTTTTCGATCGCCAATGTCGACGCGGCGCGGCAAATTCGCGAACATATCGAATACCAATTCGCGACATACAACGCGGAAGAAGAAAAGAAAGAGGAGCGGTTGACGATCGTCGTCGGCGGAGCGGGATTTACCGGCATTGAATTTTTAGGCGAGCTCGCCAACCGGATGCCTGAGCTGTGCCGCGAATATGACATCGATCCGCACAAAGTGCGCATCATTTGCGTGGAAGCGGCGCCGACCGCGCTGCCGGGCTTTGATCCGGAGCTCGTCGAGTACGCGGTCAGCCAGCTTGAGCGCAAGGGGGTCGAGTTTAAAATCGGCACGGCGATTAAAGAATGCACGCCGGATGGCATCATTGTCGCCAAAGGCGATGATGTGGAAGAAATTAAAGCCGGCACGGTCATTTGGGCGGCCGGCGTGCGCGGCAGCCGCGTCATCGAGGAATCTGGATTTGAGGCGGCGCGGGCGCGCATTAAAGTGGATCCGTACTTGCGCGTTCCTGGGCATGAAGATATTTTTGTCGTCGGCGACTGTTCGCTCGTGATTGATGAAGAAACGAACCGCCCGTATCCGCCGACGGCGCAAATCGCCATGCAAGAAGGCCAGCTGTGCGCGAAAAACTTGGCCGTGCTCATCCGCGGGCAAGGGGAGCTCGAGCCGTTTAAGCCCGATATTAAAGGGACGGTTTGCTCGCTCGGCCACGATGATGCGATCGGCGTCGTGTTCGGCAAAAAGCTGTGGGGAACAAAAGCGAGCTTCATGAAAAAAGTGATCGACAACCGCGCCTTGTATTTGATCGGCGGTTCGTCGCTGGTGATGAAAAAAGGCAAATTTAAATTTTTCTAATCGATCGGAAAAGCTCCCGTGATGGCGGGAGCTTTTTGCATGGCAAAGAAACAGGGATCAACCGCTTGATTGTCGAAATACAAACGGTGCATCACTACATGGGAAAAGGATGAGGACGATGGACAACAAGCGAGGAAACGTTTGGATTGCGGCCGCCGGACTGGTCATCAACGAGAACGGGGAGTGGCTCGTCGTCAAGAAAAAATACAGCGGGCTAAAAGGCAAATGGTCGCTGCCGGCTGGGTTTGTCCAGCCTGGGGAAATGCTTGATGAAGCAGCCGTTCGGGAAGTGAAGGAGGAAACGGGGATCGACGCTGAACCGGTCGCGTTTCTTGGCTTGCGCACCGGCGTCATCGCCGGGGAGATCAGCGACAATATGGCCATTTTTCTTTTGCGCCCGCTCTCGCGCGACATCGTTGTGCAGACAGAGGAGTTGTATGCGGCCGCGTTTTTAAGCAAAGCAGAGCTCCGTGACGACCCAAATACATCGGGCTTGCTTCGCTATTTGCTGGCGCTCGAGCCGTGGGCTTCCCTTTCTTTGCACGACGGCCTCAACCCGGGCGACCCGTTTGGGTACACGAAATACCGCCTTTACTTCGAATCGTCAAAATTAAAAGAATAGTCGAGAAAATAAAAGCGAATGGTTGATGTATCCGCTTACACAAGCGAAAACAGGGGAGAATCAGCGTTTGTTTTTACAGAAAATTTTGATATATTAACGAAAAAGAAGTGGAGGGGAACATCGATGAGAAACACACTGACAGTGAACGCCTGCCCGTACTGCGAGGGCCACGGATACGTCCAGCTGCTCTTGGGCGGATCGGAAACGTGCTACGGTTGCCAAGGAACGGGAAGCGAGCAGGAAGAGGACAACGAACATTGACTGTCATCCGCCCAATCCAGTACACTGAAAAAGGGTGTATGGGAGGTGAAGGGCGGATGCAAATGAGTTTGCCGGTCGTTTTGATTTCGATGGTTTTATTTTTTGTGTTATTTTTTGGCATCAGTTTTTTGGTGAATATGTTGCTGCGCATGACATGGATTGTGGCGATTTGCTTTCCTTTGATTGCGGTTTTCATTATCGACGATGTGCCGTTTACCCGCTATTTTACCGCGCCGTCCGATGCGTTCGCGGCGCTCGGCCGGAAAGTGGCTTCGCTGGCGGCGGCGGACTTGTTGATTTTGTCGAGCGGCTTTGCCGGCGCTCTTTGCGCCGGATGGGCGATCCGCACGTTGAGGGCGAAAGGGTATCAAATGTTTTAAAGCATCTTCGAAATGCAAAACGCATTCTAATGGAAAAAGCGCGAAAGGATTATCGAATGTTTTCAAGCGTCTCTGCCTTGGGCAGAGGCGTTTTTTTGTGAACAGCGCTGATGAGCGGATCACAACGTCGGTTCGCGGATGTTTTCGGCCAAACGCGCAAGCTTTGCGCGCGGTTTTCCCACGGAGGCCGTTCGCAGACGTCTTCCCGCAAACGGATTTTTTCGTTTTTTTGTCCTGCTTGCAATGAATATTTCGATTTCGGATGGAGATAAATAGAGATGTGAGAGGAGTTGAGAAGCATTGAATGGGTTCAGGCAGTTGGTGCGCCGAACCGCGATGACGCTGCTGTTTCTTGCCGCGTTGCTCGCGACATTCGAGTCCGTTTCCGGGGTTGACGCGAAAACGGTTCTCCATCCCTTTCCCAGCGCTTTATCGATGGATCATGAGCCAAATTGGGGGGTGAAAGGGCGGGCGAAAACCGGTGAAAGCGCTGTTCCGCGGCTTGAGGATCATTTTGACTGGTCAAAATATCCGTCCGTCGAGGTGGTCGCCACCGGCTATACGGCCGGCATTGAATCGACCGGGAAAACGCCCGATCACCCTGAGTATGGCATCACGTACTCCGGCGTCCGCGTCAAACGCGATCTTTATTCGACGATTGCGGCGGATTTAACCGTGTTTCCGATCGGTACGATTTTGTTCATCCCCGGCTACGGGTTCGGCGTCGTCGCTGACAAAGGCGGGGCGATCAAAGGCCATCGCATTGACTTATACTATGAAACCGTCGAAGATGTATATAAATATTGGGGAAAACGAAAAGTCAACGTCTATATCGTGCAAAAAGGCGATGGCACGCTGTCAGAGGAAGAGTTGAAGCGGCTGAACGAAGATGAAACGATGCAAGTGTTTCGCCAGCAGTATTTGGAATCAAAAAGTTGAGAGGGCTCCCGCCCGTCAGCCGCAAAGGAGCGGATCGCTGTCGTCAGCGGGAGGGAACAGCGCCGGATGCAAAAGCGGCGCCAGTTTTTTTAACCCGACAAGCAGACGCGGCGACGGTCGGCAATAAAGCGCTTCCTCCAAAATGTGGATGCGTCCGGCGCGAACCGCCTCGGCCTGTTCCGCGTTCGGGCGCGCCCTGACGGCTTTTGCGCTCATTTTTTTTGTCTGCACGCCGACCCAAACGAGCAATATGTGCGACGGATTGCGGGCGAGAACGTCGTCCCATTCCGGTTGGACGCTCGCTTGAGGAAAGTCGGCGAAAATGTTGCGCCCGCCGGCGAGTTCGCTCAATTCGCTCAGCCAGTTGGCGCCGCCCGGGGTGAAGAGCGGACGAGGCCACCATTCCCAATAGAGGCGGGCCGGTTCGGCCGATGCTGCCCGCTCGCGATGCCAATCAAGCACGTCATAATAGCGGCGGACAAGTTCAGCCGCTTTTTTCGTTTCGCCAAGCGCTTCTCCTAACCGGAGGAGGTCATTGGCAATGTCATCGAGCGAATTTGGCGCCAACACGAGGTGAGGAAGGCGGCGGCGTTCAAGCTCCTCAACGTTGCGCTCCATGCCGGGCACGCTTAACGACGCGACAACAAGATCAGGCTTGAGCGCTTCGACTTGATCCATGTCAATGCGCAAATCCGGTCCGACTTTCGGCAGCCGCTTCACTTCCGGCGGCCAGTCGGAAGAATCGTCGACGGCGACGACATCATCGAGACGGCCGAGATAGGCGAGCAGTTCGGTATTGCTTGGGCAAAGGGAGACAATGTTCATCGGCGTTCATCCTTTCCAACGGGTTTATCATCTCCAACCGAGAAGCCCCCGCGTCCACGCGATCGGCGCAAGGGAGGACAAGCGGAACTATGGGACGCACGGGGATGGCTTGGTCCACCGCCTGCCGTGGAGCAGGTGTTCCCAACAATCTTCCACCTCTCAGCGTTCGCATACGCGTCATTTACTCATTCTTCTCTTCCGATGTTTTTTCCTTTTTTGTTTCACGTCTTTTTAGAAGAAAAATTAGATAATCGAAATAATAGCTTGATTTCGCTATAATTGAAGATGGGAATGAATGACGATGGAAAGGGATGAGACGATGTTTACGGTAAAACCATTGCCGTCGGTTGAGGAACGGGATGAGGCGCTTGTCATCGGCTTGTTTGAAGGGGCAAAGCCTTTCAGCGGCCTTGCCGGCGAGTACGACGCCCGTCTTGGCGGGCAGCTGTCCGAGCTGCGGAAAGAAGGCGATATTTCAGCGAAGCGGGGGCGCATCGCCAGCGTTCATCCATTTTTGCCGACGGGGGCGAAACGGTTGTATTTCGTCGGCCTTGGCAAAAAAGAAGAGCTGACGTTTGAGCGGCTGCGCGAGACGTTCGGCAAGCTGTTTCGCACGTTGAAGCAGGAAAAGCGGACGAAAGCGGGGTCGCGCTTGACACGTTTACGACCGAGGCTGTCGATGGAAACGAAGCGGCGCACGCCTTGGCGGAAGCGTATTATTTGGCGACGTATGAATTCCCTGGGTATAAGCAGAAAAAGTCAGAACCGGACTACCAGCTCAAATCGCTCATCGTCTACACGGCGGCCGAAGCGGTGGAAATTGAGGCGAGCTTGTTTGTCGGCTCGGTGTACGGGAAGGCGACGAATTCGGCGCGCACGCTCGTCAATACGCCGGGGAATTTGTTGACGGCGTCGGATTTGGCTGATTATGCCGTGAAGCTCGCGAACCGGTACGATTTTGACTATGAAATTTTAGAAAAAGAAGAGATGGAGCGGCTCGGCATGGGAGCGCTTTTGGCCGTCAACCAAGGCTCAAAACAGCCGCCCAAACTGATCGTCTTAAAATACCAAGGAAAAGAGCAATGGGAAAACGTGATCGCCCTTGTCGGCAAAGGGGTGACGTTTGATACGGGCGGCTATTGCTTGAAGCCGCGCGACAGCATGATTGACATGAAAACCGATATGGCCGGCGCGGCGGCGGTGCTTGGGGCGATGGAAGCGATCGGCGAACTGCGGCCGGAACAAAACGTGCTCGCCGTCATTCCAGCGACCGACAATATGATCAGCGGCGAGGCGTTCAAGCCGGACGATGTCATCACGTCCTTGTCTGGAAAAACGATTGAAGTGCGGAATACGGACGCCGAAGGGAGGCTCATTTTGGCCGATGCGGTGACGTATGCGAAACAATGCGGCGCGAATTACATCATCGATGTCGCCACGTTGACGAGCGGAGTGATCGTCGCCCTGGGCACGGACAAAACGGGGGCGATGACGAACAATGAGGAGCTGTTTGAGCAATTGCTTGAAGCGTCGATGGAAACCGGGGAATTCATTTGGCGGCTGCCGATTACAGAACACGACCGCGAGCGGGTGCGCAGCAGCAAAATCGCAGACTTGAACAATTCTCCGGGGCGGGAAGGACATGCCATTATGGGCGGGGCGTTCATCGGCGAATTTGTGGAAGATACGCCGTGGGTGCATTTGGATATCGCCGGAACGGCCGCCACAAAGAAAGACGGCGACCTTGGCCCGGCTGGGGCGACGGGCGTGATGGTGCGCACGCTCACCGCGTTTGTCGAACGGTTTGAATAAAACGAACGCCGGCAGGCCGATCGACAGGCGCTGCCTTGGCGCAGAGGCGCCCAGTGTGAAGGCGGTATGCCGGCAGCGAACGAGCCGAAGCGGACGTGCATAGCTTCGGCTTTTGTTTGGCACGCTACTATAGTACATAGCAGGAAAAGCGAACAAAATGTAAAGTTAGTGTAAATCTATTGTAAATTTTCTCTTTTTGTATTGTAAATGGATTTTAAATTGTTACAATAAGTAGCGGTGATTTTGATTCCGCAAATGGAGGGTGTCCGATATGATTTTTTCGCCGAAAAAGGACGTTTTCTTCGACATGTTGTTTACGATTTCGGAAAATGTGAAGGAAGCGGCCCAATATTTTGTTGAGTATAAAATTCGCAACGTAAGCGATTTGAAAGAATTTGCCCGCGTGATGAAAGAGTACGAACGAAAAGGCGACTCATTCATTCATGAACTGGTCGTCCAATTGAACAAAACGTTCATTACGCCGATCGAGCGGGAAGACATTCACCAGCTGGCGATGAAAATGGACGATGTGCTTGACGGATTTGAACAATGCTCGGCCCGGTTTGAAATGTTTTCATTTACGGACATCGATGAACATATGGTGAAGTTTTTTGATTATATTTACCAAAGCACGATTGAAATCGTCCATGCCCTCGAGTTGCTTTCGAACAAAAAGTTGCTCGATATGCGCCAGCACGCCATTAAAATTAAGGATTATGAAACGAAGTGCGACGAAATTTTGCGCGCGTCGATCAAAAACTTGTTTGTGACGCAAAAAGACCCGATTAAAATCATTCAATACAAAGAGCTTTACGAAATGTTGGAAGAGATTGCCGACAGTTGTGAAGATGTCGCCAATACGTTAGAGACGATTATCATGCGCAACGCATAAAAGGGGACGTTGTTTTTATGGATACGATCCTGATTTTAACCATTCTCATCGTCATTTTCGCTTTGGCGTTTGACTTTATCAACGGCTTCCACGATACGGCCAACGCCATCGCGACATCGGTGTCGACAAGGGCGCTCACGCCGCGTCAAGCCATTATTTTGGCTGCGACGATGAACTTTATCGGCGCGCTCACCTTTACCGGCGTCGCGAAAACGATTACGAAAGACATTGTCGACCCATTTGCGCTAGAAAATGGGCCGCTCATTATTTTAGCAGCGTTGACATCAGCAATTGCCTGGAACTTGATCACGTGGTATTACGGCATTCCGAGCAGCTCTTCGCACGCGATCATCGGTTCGGTCGCCGGGGCGGCGATTTCCGCGGCTGGGGTTGGGATTTTGAATTATGGCGGATTTTTGAAAATTTTACAATCGCTGATTCTTTCCCCGTTTTTGGCGTTAGGGGTCGGCTTTATCATTATGAGCATTTTTCGTTTTATCTTTAAAAACGCCAACTTATACAGCACGACGAGGGGCTTTCGGATGTTTCAAATTGTGACCGCGGCGTTTCAGGCGTATACGCACGGAACAAACGATGCTCAAAAAGCAATGGGGATCATTACGATGGCATTAATCGCCGGCGGATACCACGCGACGACCGACATTCCTGAATGGGTGCGCATTTCTGCCGCCTTGGCCATGGGATTGGGAACGGCCGTCGGCGGGTGGAAGATCATTAAAACGGTGGGTGGAAAAATTATGAAAATCCGCCCGATCAACGGAGCGGCGGCTGATTTGTCGTCCGCACTCGTCATTCTTTCGGCGACGATGTTCCACTTGCCGGTCAGCACGACGCACGTCATTTCCTCCGCCATCATGGGGGTTGGCGCCGCCCAACGGGTGAAAGGAGTCAAATGGGGTGTCGCTCGCCGCATTGTGCTCACCTGGATTATTACATTGCCGATCTCGGCGTTGATTGCCGGATTTGTGTACCAAATTCTTCGCTTGTTTTTCTGACAAAAAGCGCACCTGTTGTCCAAAACAGGCGCGCTTTTTTTTTGCGTTTAGGCGGCCGAGCGGCCGGCAGCTGAGGAGCGTCCGATCGCCCGGCAAAGCCTTGGGGCGATCAAGCCGGCGACGATCGACAGGAGAATGTCTTTTGGCAATGGCGCGAGCATCCAGCTCCACACCATTCCGTACGAAAGTCCCGCCGGCGCTTCCGCCCATAATTTGTAAGCCATATACATCCAATTCGTTCCGATGACATAGTTGATCACCATGCCAACGAGTGCGGCGATGACGAAACGGGCTTTTGCCGCCGGCTGTGAGCCGCGGTTGATGATCCATCCGGTCGCATAAGCGGCAACGATAAACGAAAGGATGAAGCCAAACGTCGGTTGGAAAATCATCGACAATCCGCCGCTGAACTTCGCAAACACTGGAACGCCCGCGAGGCCGACGAGCATATAGACGATCATCGCCACCGCGCCGAGCCGCCGCCCTAACACCGCGCCGGCCAGGACGCAGAAAAACGTCTGCAGCGTAATGGGAACACCGCCGACGACAAGAAACGGCGCCCATGACGTAATGTTCGCCCCGATCGCCATCAAGGCGACGAACATGGCGGCGAGCGTCATGTCAATCGGTCGAAGCGAAGCGCGTTGTTCGCTCATATGTAAACCCCCTTGTTTTTTATCGTTAACAAAATCATATAGAACAATCGGCATCATGTCAATTCCTTTTTCTCTCAATGGATGATGCCATATGCCTTCGGGAATGCTAAACAAAAACGGGGCAGCCAGGGCGGCTGCGCAAAGGAAGGAGGATGGCGATGGAGCGGTTCCTCCCGGACGAGGAGCTGAGATGGGCGAGCAAAATGGGGGCGAACGAAGACATCATCCATACGAGCAAAAACGACGACGGCTGCGATTTGCGCACCCCGGCGGAAATCGGGAAGCGGCAGCCGATGGATGAAAACGGCAATGCGTGAAGGCAGTGAAGGATTGTGCGCGGATGGACGGGAACATGGTTGTCGAAGAGAGGCCGGACGACGGGCGATGGCGAAATGGCCATCGCTCGTCGTGTTGGGTGGAAAGGGGTGAGGAAACATTCGAGTTGTTGTGTTTATGATAGACGTTCATAACGAAACTTTTTCACTGATATCGAAAGGATGCAAATGTCCCCACGTATGGAATGTCGCCGCTTTCATACAGGCCATTGTTGTGGTGGCGGTGCGAAAAACATCCAACCGCGTTTTGGACACCATCTTGACACAATCAAAAGTACATCCAAGGCATGAGAAGGATGGATCAGAAAAAACGCAAAGTCATTGAGATGGTGTTTTCGATTCTCGTGCCCCCCTACCACGGCATTCGGGCGAATTCTATTGCCGAGTTTGAGGTGTCGACGACATCTTGTTGGTTTACTCGCTGGTCACACTAGGGCTTTTAAAAAATGGTAATAGGGACTCTTTTTTTTTTTAAAATTTCCGATAAAATATAATTGTAAATATATAAAAGTGGAGGAGGGATTTGTATTTCATATATTGGTTCATCACCGCAACCTGTACTTGACAAGCGATATGTCGGCTGATCGGGAATGTGTCAAAAATCCATATTTTCTTCAATCAAGAAGAGATCTGTAAGACTGATCCTCTTTGTCAACCGAAAGGAATATGGGTGATCAACTAATATCATTCGTGAAGGGAGATTGTTTTATGAAGAAAATATTGTCTTTTACTCGTGGTGCTAGTTGAACCCTAACGCTCAACTAGCCCAAGTGTTACAAGTGAATACACCAACAAAATGCCATCTAGTGCTACCTCAAACCCCGCAATCGAATTGGCACGAATTTCTGTGATACGATACTGGTCAACGAGGACAGAGAACACCGTTTCAATGACTTTACGTTTTTGTTTGAGCCATCTCTCCCATGATGCCGATGGGCGATGTTTCTGGTTTTTGCGAGATGGAGTCCAAAAGGCGATTTGGTACGCTTTATACAACTTTTTTTGCAATTCGCTACTGATAAATCCCTTGTCTCCCAAATTAAAGGGATGAGGAATTTGAGTCATGACGGTTTCTGCTGCGGTTCGATCGTGACAGGACGCTTCCGTCACCACGTATCCCATCGGCAGTCCTTGATCGGTCACTTGAAGATGAAAATTAAACCCGTGGTGCTGCTAGTTGAGCGCTAGCGCTCAACTATATATAAGTTGCAATAAAGAATTTCCGATCTCCATGTCCCGTCTTTATCACCTGACAAGCTGACAAGGTGACAAGAAGAGCGAACAATGCCATGTAAAACAAAATTGCAACTTATATAAAACCGTACTGGACGACAGTAAAAATCATACGGTATTACAGAAAAAACGTCTGAAAGCCCACGGTTTCAATCGTGGGATGAAAGACGGCGTTGCTCGGCAATCCTTAATTGGATCGCTTCGAGCAGCCATTTTTATCTTTAAGTGTCGCAGTATAATCGTTAAACGGATATAATTGATATATAGAACAACAATATCGAAGAACGAAAACAACTGAACGCTATGTGGAATCTCAAAAGAAAAGGGGGTGAATCCATGCCCACGATCACACTCAGGCTGGAACTGCACAACCCAACGAAAGCCAAGCAGGAAATGTACGAGCGAATGACAGAATGGAACACAGAATTTGCGAATTGGCTATTGCATCATCCTGAATTAAACAAAGCGACGAGCAAGATATTCAAAGACTTTTCGTCACAAAAGTTTCCTTCTGCTATCGCGAATCAAACGATTCGAGAAGTGAAGTCCCAAAAGAAAAAACAAAAGGCAAAGAAGTTCCGAACATTTTGGTGTTGCTTTAACAATCAAAACATAAAGGTGGAAAAGAAAGGAGCGTTCTACACGGTTTCCTTCCCCACACTGGAGAAGCGAATTGGCGTGCCTGTCGTCACGCGCCCCTATCAAGAAGCATGGCTGGATCGGCTGATCCATGGAACCGCCAAACAAGGGGCGGCCAAGCTCTACAAAAAGCGAAAGAAATGGTGCTTGGCGATCGCGGTCGCATTTGAAGCCAAGCCGCGGCACGAAACAAAGGTGATGGGGGTTGACGTTGGGCTTCGCTATATCGCCGTTGCCAGCGTGGGAACGAAATCGTGGTTTTTCAAAGGGAGCCAATGCGCCTTCATACGCCGACGATACGCGGCTTTGCGAAGGAGATTAGGAAAAGCGAAGAAGCTCCATATGATTCGCAAAATCGGCGATAAAGAGTCCCGCTGGATGAAGGATATGAACCATAAAATCAGCCGTCAAATCGTCCGTTTTGCCCTTGCCAACGGTGTTGGCGTGATTCGGATGGAAGATTTGGCGGGGATTCGGAAACGAGCCGCTTCGGCCAAAGAAGCAGGACGAAATCTTCATTCGTGGGCGTTCCATCAACTGCAAACGATGATTGCCTACAAAGCCGAAATGGCGGGCATTCGGGTGGAGTGGGTGAATCCGACCTACACCAGTCAAACATGCCGATGCGGGCATCGGGAGAAAGCGAACCGAAACGGCATCCACTTCCGATGCCAAAAGTGCGGATACACCATCCACGCCGACTTGAATGGCGCGATCAACATCGCCAAAGCGATTTCGGGTTTGAGCGCCTAACCTAGCGCACTGGTCACAGGTGCGCCGCCCATTGGGGTACATCTTAACCCGATGGGACGGGGTGATGACACACCCCTGAACTTGGGCGTTGTCTGAACCAGAAATGGATGAGGATGCGAACGACCCAAGAATCCCACGGCTTTAGCCGTGTGGAGTGTCAAAGTGATTATTATGATCAATATATATATGACGCGTATCACTTTGTCTACAGTGACAGCAAGCGCACCAATCTGAAAAAAGTATATATTTCCGACGATATGATCAAAACGACGGGCAATGTATTGGATACATTCTGATGAAGGAGAATCGGTTTCCATGAATCGAAAAAAAAAGTTTGTCTTGTTTGTTGCCGTGCTGATGATCATTTTCTTTTTCGTCTACATGTTTGAAGAACAAGTGCTGCGCTTTTTAGACTACAAGGTGGTCAAATTGACGATGTTGATTTCTTTGATCACGATTATTGTCGGTGATGTCATCTATCGACGCACGTAATCGGATGCACAAAGGAAACGGAAGGGGCTGTCGGGCGACGATGCCCGGCAAGTTCGTTGGGGCGTTGGCGCTGGACGGTGATGAGACGATCGCCGTCTTTTTTGGTTTACTAAGGTCGGCGGCCGGATCAAGAACCGTTTGTGTGTGAAAAGGGTTGTCTGCCTGCTTTGCCTGGCGCGGCAAGTCGCAAACAACGCCGCCTCCAGCGCCGTGCATGGTCTGGAAGCGGCGTTGCCGCGTCGGGCGCGACCGTCTTGAACGGATTTCCGCCAATCGCCAAGCCGCGGCCAAAGCGGCGAATGCGAAAAGCGAAGGCTTCCTGCGAACCGTTTTCTCCCATTTCGCCCGCCGCCGTGATGGCGAAGGCTACCCGCCAAAAGGCGGAAACACGTTCCAGCGCAAGCCGACAACGAGCTGGCAGCACGGAAACGCGCCTGGCGGCGGCGACAGCGTCAGACGGATGCCGTCGGGATTGAAATACACGTCCGTTTTGGAGCGGATGCCGAGCGAGCGGATCAGGCGTTTCACTTCCTCCGTTTTTCCTTCTTGGGCGGCCGACATGACTGAGGCCGCGAACGAGCGCGATTCGGCGAGTTTTTTCAAAACGGCGGCGGCATCGTTCATCAGCGCCTGCGCCGTGGCGGCGGACTGGGAAAAGAGCGCCGGGTCGATCGGGGGATACGGGCTGGCCGGCATCCGCGGGAAATGAGCGAACATGGCCGCTTGAGCCTCCTTTACAAAAATGGAATCGATAATACGATATGTGCGAATATCAAAAAAGGAGCGAAACCTTCATTCGGTTTCGCTCCTTTTTTCTGCGTCCGCGCAGGCGTGGCGCTACAAATAGCGCAGCCATAAATAGGCGTGCGACAAAAGCAAGGCGATGAGCGTCAGCGGCGCGCCGATTTTCAAAAAATCAACGTATGTAAAGCCGTGCCCTTCGCGCGACGCCATGCCGGCGACGATGACGTTCGCCGAGGCGCCGATGAGCGTCCCATTCCCGCCGAGGCAGGCGCCAAGAGACAAGGCCCACCAAAGGACGTCGATTTGCGGGGCGTCCGGGGATAAGCCCATGCCGACGGCCATATCTTGAATGAGCGGGATCATCGTGGCGACGAACGGGATGTTGTCGATCGTCGCCGAAGCGATGCCGGACAGCCAAAGGATGAAATAGGCGGCCGTGGAAATATCGCCGCCGGTGACCTCGAGCGTTTTTTCGGCCAATGATTTGATCAGGCCGATGTCAACGAGCCCGCCGACCAAGACGAACAGTCCAGCGAAAAAGAAAATCGTGCCCCATTCGATCGAATGAAAGACATCCTCAATTTCGTGCTCCGGCACGGCGATGAGCATGAGCGCGACCGCCCCGGTCATGGCGATGACAGCCGCATCGACATGAATGACGGAATGAAGAATAAAGCCGACGATCGTCAGCCCGAGCACGGCGACCGATTTGCGCATCAGCTTCGCATCTTGAATATAATCGGCGTCGCGAAGCTCCATCAGCTTTTGAATCAACTTTGGATCGGTTTGCAGCTGCTTGCGGTAAACAAACGCCAGCAGGGCGACCGTGACGATGGCGATCACGATGACGATCGGTGTCAGGTTGAACAAGAAGGCGTTGAAATCGAGATGCTTGTTCGCCGAACCGATCATAATGTTCGGCGGGTCGCCGATCAATGTCGCCGTGCCGCCGATGTTCGACAAGAGCACTTCCGAAATCAAATACGGCACCGGGTTGACTTGAAGCAGGCGCGTAATGGAAAATGTCACCGGCACAATGAGCAGGACGGTGGTCACGTTGTCCAAAAACGCCGACAACAGCCCGGTCAACAGTGAAAGCATCACCAAAATGCGGACCGGGCTGCCTTTCGCGAGCTTGGCCGCTTTAATGGCCATGTATTGAAAAAAGCCGGACTTGCTCGTAATGCCGACCAAGATCATCATTCCGATCAGCAGCGTGATCGTTCCCCACTCAATATGGTGGGTGAACGCTTTTTCGATGTCGACGATGCCGAAGATGACCATGAGCGCCGCCCCGAGCAAGGCGATGACCGCGCGGTGGATTTTTTCGGAAATGATGATGGCGTATGTAATCAAGAACATGGCGATGGCGAAACCATACTGCACGTTGGACACGTCGGATGCGGCATGATCCATTGGCGATCCCCTCCTTATTTCTGCTGCGATGTTGTATCATGAAAAGGCGTCCCACATGACGGGCATGTCCAATCGCGGCGCCCGTCGACAGCGCGTCGCACGTAAAAGGCGAACGTGCAATGCGGACACTCGATTTCGCGCATCCGATCGATCAACATCCGCCGCCTCGGTTCGGCTGGAGCGTCGGTGTCAATGATCTCGACATGCCTGTCGCCGCGCGATTCGTCTTCGGCGATCACGTTTCCCTCGGCTTCTTCTTTTATGCGCCAGCGGCCGCCGAGCACATGTTGTTCGAGCTGGCTGTGCGACGAGTGTTGAAGCATGTCTTCCGCCAGCTTCATGTACTCGCGATCGTCCAGCCTGCCAAACGGCGTCGCGCCCCTCTGTTTTTCCCAATACGCCCGCAGCTGGTCCTCTGTGAAAATGAACGTGACGATTTGATGAATGACGACATTTTTCACGGCATCCGTCCTCCTTGTTTTGATCATATCACAAAAGGAAGAGAGAGGAAAACCATCCCGTGAAGGGATCCACCCCTTTCTTTTTCGTCAGAGCGCCCGTCGACTCCTACGGCATTCGCCTCTTTTTCGCCATTTTCTGAAAAAAGAAATAAACAATCTCTTCTGAGTGATATAATAATAGTAAGACGGTTTGGAGTCATACGGAAGAAAGGAGGGAAGCGACGATGGACAGTCCGCAATATTTGTTTCTCGACTTTGAATTTACGATGCCGGAGACGAAAACGAGCCCGAACGGGTTTTGTCCGGAAATCATTGAAGTCGGCCTTGTCGCGGTCGTTGATGATCAGATTATAGGTCAATTTTCTTCTTACGTGAAGCCGCTCCGCTTTCCGCAGCTCACCGAACGGTGCAAGTCGTTTCTCAATATCACACAAGAGCAAATTGACCGCGGAATGAGTTTTTATGAGTTGGTTTCTTTGCTTCGGCAATATGACCGTGAACGCCCGACGACCGTTATTACGTGGGGAAGCATGGATATGAAAGTGCTGCGGGAAAACTGCCAATCGGCGCAAGTGGAATTCCCATTCACTGGCGAGCACCGTGATTTAGCCATGGAGTATAAGCGGTTTTTCGGCAACAAAAATCAAACCGGATTGCGCAAGGCGGTGCAAGAGTACGGCAATGAAGCGGTTGGAAAAGCCCATTGCGCGCTCGATGATGCGTTCACCGCGTATACGATTTTCCGGCTGGTGGAAAACGATAAAAAATATTTGGCGAAAACGAAACCGCCGACGATCGGGGAACGGATCGATTTGACCCAGCTGCGGAAAAAATTCGCTTTATAGCCGGCTGCGTTGGCAGCGGCTTTTTTGTGCTATAATGGGAATGGACAATTTTGCGGCAGAAAGGTTGTTTTCGTGATGTGGCCATCGGTGTTGAATTTGTTTTTATACTTCCCGGAAGACAAACGCGAATACATTCCCGCGGCGATTTCGTTTGCCGTCTTCTTCTTGATGGCGGTGTTCACGATGCGGCTCATCATCGTCATTTCCCGGCGGCAGGAGAAGGAAGCGAAGCGGCTTGAAGAACAGCTGCTTGAAAAAAGGGACGAGTCTGGGCAGCCGCCGGGGGTATAAACCAGCCTTCCTCCGGCAATACTGGTGGATAACACATGTTATGCTGGAGGGAGTTCGGTGTTGCGGGGAACATATGGAATCCTTTTCGCTGCGGTGCTCATCTTGTCCGGCTGCAGCCAAGAGGGTGGAACGAGCCGGACGGTGGAGATGATCAATGCGGACGGCGACTCGATCGGTACGATCGCGCTGACGGAGCAAGCGGAAGGGGTGCGGCTGAAGCTTGATTTGGAAGGCCTCCCGCCGGGGGAGCACGCCATTCACATCCATGAAAAGGGAAGCTGCAAGCCGCCTGATTTCCAGTCGGCCGGCGGTCATTACAATCCGGACGGGAAAAAGCATGGCCTTCTCCATCCGGAAGGGGCGCATGCCGGCGATTTGCCGAACATTATTGTGAACGATGACGGCACGGTCCATGTAGAGCTGACAGCGCCCCACGTGACGCTGAAAGAAGGAGAAAAAGGTTCGCTGCTCACAAAAGACGGAACGTCGATCGTCATTCATGCCAAGAAAGACGACGGCATGACCCAGCCGGCCGGAGATGCGGGCGGACGGATCGCCTGCGGGGAAATCAAATCGTCGTGAAACAGGGGCTCTCGCGAGAGCCCCTGTTTCACGTTTTTGGCACAACGCAGCGGCCGACCGGTGCGGCCTTTCTTTGATTTTAGTGCAATGCCATCGCCAGCCGCCGCAGCCCTTCTTCGAGCGTCGGGCGCGGGCAGGCGATATTCAAACGGATGAAGCCGCTTCCTTCCTCGCCGAATTTGCTGCCGAACTCGACGGCGATTTTTCCTTTTTCAAGAAGCAGCCGCTTCAGCTCCGCCCCAGGGAGACCAAGGCCGCGGCAGTCGATCCAGACGAGATACGTCGCTTGCGGACGGACGGGGCGAAGCTGCGGCAGCTTGTCCGCCAAATAGGCGATGGTCATGTCGATGTTTTGCCGCAAGTAATCGAGCAAGGCGTCAAGCCACGGCTCGCCATGGCGATAGGCCGCTTCCGCTCCGATGATGGCGAACGTATTCAATGTAAAAAAACCGTGCCGCTGCTGAACGCGGCGGAACGCCCGGCGCCGCGATTCATCGGGAATGATGACTTCCGCCGCCTGCAAGCCGGCGAGGTTGAACGTTTTCGTCGGCGCGCGGAACGTCGCGCTTTGCGCGGCCAGCTCCGGATGAAGCGAGGCGAACGGCGTGTGTTTGGCTGGCGGAAACGTTAAATCGGCGTGAATTTCGTCGGAAAGGACGAAGACGCCGTGTTTCAAACAAAGTTCCCCAAGCCGTTTGAGCTCTTCTTTTGTCCATGATTTGCCCCCTGGGTTGTGCGGATGGCAAAGGATGAGAAGCCTAGCGCCGGGCAGCTTCCCCTCCAAGTCGTCCCAATCGATGGCGTAGTTGTTTTCCGTCAAGCGAAGCGGGCTGAATATGAGCGTGCGGTCATGGCGGCGGACGAGATCAAACAGCGGCCGGTAGACCGGGGAAAAAACGATGACGCGGTCCCCCGGTTCAGAAAACGCTTCGATGGCGGCGGCGACCGCCGGCACAACGCCGTGGGCAAACACGAGCCAAGACGGATCGATCGTCCAGTCATGACGGCGTTCAAGCCATTGACACACCGCTTCTTTGAGTGAATCGGGAATGACGGTGTAGCCGAACACGCCGTGTTCGATTCGGATCTGCAGCGCTTCTTGCACTTCTTTTGGCGCGGGAAAATCCATATCGGCGACCCACATCGGCCATACGTCTTCGCAGCCGAACACCCGATGGACATCATCCCATTTCACTGAGAGCGTACCTCGGCGGTCGATGACGCGGTCAAACGGAAACATGGTTGCATCTTCTCCCTTCTTTTTTTCGAATCGATGGCTTATAATTGGTTATATCATAGCATCAAGAAAGAAGGTGGATGGCGGCGACATGGACGGACAACAGTTGAATCGGCTTCTTCTTGAGACGATCGGCGCCTGGGATCCGTTTGGCCTTGGAAAAGACGCCTACGACGTCGAGGCGGCCAGCGTGCTCCAGGCGGTGTATGATACGGAAGACGCCCGCACGTTGGCCGCCCGCATTCAGTCCATATATGAATTCGCCTTTGACGAGCTGATTCCTTTTCCCCACTGCCTAAAACTCGCCCGCCGGCTGCTTGAGCTGAAGCAAACGGCGTCCTGTCCGCTCCCGTCATAACGCCCGGCAGCGGGGGCGCCGGCTTGGCGAAACCGACCGATCAAATGGAGGGATGTTGTGTGAAACTGAGCGATAAAGAGCTGGAAATTATCGAAATATTGGAAAAAGACGCGCGAACGCCGATCGATGTGCTGGCGAAGATGGTCGATTTGCCGGTCGAGGAAACGGAAGTGCTCGTCAAAAAGCTGGAAGAGGCGAAAGTGATCGTCCAATATACGGCGCTCATTGACTGGCGGAAGGCGGACGGCCGCGAAGGGGTGACGGCGATGATCGATGTCAAGGTGACTCCGAAGCGCGGCGTCGGCTTTGATGAGGTAGCGGAGCGCATTTACCGGTTCCCGGAAGTGAAATCCGTCTACTTAATGTCCGGTGCATATGATTTGTCGGTCGTGATCGAAGGGCGATCGATGGCGGAAATCGCTCAATTTGTTTCCGAGAAGCTGTCAACGCTCGATTCCGTCATTTCGACGACAACTCATTTCATTTTGAAAAAATACAAACATGACGGCATCGTATTTGACCAAGGAGATCAAGATCGCCGCATCGTGGTGTCGCCATGAAGCCGCAAACGAGAAAAAAGTACGTGTCCAAGACGGTTGCGGGCTTGAAGCCGTCCGGCATCCGCCGCTTTTTTGACCTTGCTTCCAGCATGGACGGCGTCATTTCGCTCGGCGTCGGCGAGCCGGATTTCGTCACGTCATGGAGCATTCGCGAGGCGAGCATTTTGTCGCTCGAGCAAGGCTATACGTCGTATACGGCCAACGCCGGGCTCTTGGAGCTCCGCCAAGAAATCGCCGCCTATTTGCGCCGCAAGTTTCATGTCGACTACTGTCCGGAAACGGAAATTTTCGTGACGGTTGGGGCGAGCCAGGCCATCGACTTGGCGCTTAGGGCGATCATCAACCCGGGCGATGAAGTGATCATCGTCGAACCAAGTTTTGTCGCCTACGAGCCGCTTGTCGTGCTCGCGGGTGGGAAGCCGGTGGCCGTTCACACGTCTGGCGAAGACAAGTTTCAGCTCAATCCGGTGCACCTTGAGCGGGCGATCACCGAGCGGACGAAGGCGGTCATCATTTGTTCACCGAACAATCCAACCGGAACGGTGCTCAGCCCGGCGGAGCTTGAAGCGATCGCCCGTCTGGCTGAGGCGTACGATTTGCTCGTTGTTGCCGATGAAATTTATGCCGAGCTGACGTATGAAGGGGTGTACATGAGCATGGCCGCCGTTAGCGGCATGCGCGAGCGGACGATTTTGATTTCCGGTTTTTCGAAAGGGTTTGCGATGACCGGATGGCGGCTCGGGTTTGCCGCAGCGCCCGAAGAGATTTTGCAGGCGATGTTGAAAATCCATCAGTATGCCATGATGTGCGCGCCGACGATGGCGCAATACGGGGCGCTTGAGGCGCTTCGCAACGGGGAGCGCGATGTCGTCGAGATGCGCAACAGCTACCGGCGGCGGCGCAACTATTTTGTTGCCTCGCTCAATGAAATTGGATTGCCGTGCCATTTGCCGGGCGGAGCGTTTTACGCCTTCCCATCTATCAAGCCGACCGGTTTGACATCGGAGCAGTTTGCTGAGCGGCTGCTCATCGAAGAAAAAGTGGCGGTCGTCCCCGGCAACGTCTTCGGCCAAAGCGGGGAAGGCTATATCCGCTGTTCATACGCCTCATCGCTTGAACAGCTGCAAGAAGCCATTAAACGAATGAAACGGTTCTTAGCGCGCCTGTAACGAGTGATGTTCCGCCGTTTGGCGGGGCATCTTTTTTTGGGGTTTGCCTTCAGTCTATGTTATAATACAGAAACATAGATGAAATTCACCAATAGGAGTGTTTCGCTTGTCAACGATAAAACGAGGATCGATCGTGAAAGGGAAGGTGACGGGCATCCAGCCGTATGGCGCGTTCGTCCAGCTTGACGACGGCATGCAGGGGCTGATCCATATTTCGGAAATTTCGCATCAATTTGTGAAAGATGTGCGCGATTACGTCCATGTCGGTGACGAAGTGATGGTCAAGGTGCTTCATGTCGATCAAAAGGCGAGGCGGGCGAGCTTGTCCTTAAAAGCGCTCGAACCTGCCAAGGACAAGGAAATGCGCCGCGTGCGCCTGAAAATGCCGCTCCAGTCGGGGTTTCGCCCATTGAAAGAAAAGTTGCGCGAATGGATCGAGCAGTCAAAGAAAGAAGATTTGCCGAAAAAATAAGGCATTCACCGCCAAACGGCGAGAGTCCATGCCTCTTTCGGGGCGGGAAGCAGCTTGCAAAAAATAAGACACCCACCGCCAGGCGGTGAGTGTCCCGTTTGCTTTTCGTCATGTGCGCGTTGCTTTTGGTTCCGCACGCTCCAGCTCTTCAGCCGGTTTGAACAGCAGAGCCAAGTTGATCAAACCGGCAATGCCGACAAGACTGTAAATCATGCGTGACCAAACGGCGTCTTGACCGCCGAAAATAGCGGCCACTAAATCAAATTGGAAAAAACCAATTAGTCCCCAGTTAATGGCACCGATGATCGTCAACAATAGCGCAATTCGCTGCCATGCTCCCATCCTTGTTCGCCTCCTTTGGAAAATCGCTTTTATTCACTTATAGGATGAATCGCAGCCTTGAAAAATATGCATCGTTTGCCGCCAAAGCAGTTGGCTTTACAATCGGTGGGGGGCGCCGCCATAATAGATAGGGGAAGGAGGGCATACATATGCAAGAGTTTATATTCCGCAACCCGACGAAACTCATTTTCGGAAAAGGGCAGCTCGAACAGCTCAAAGAAGAAGTGCCGCGTTACGGCAAGAAAGTGCTGCTTGTGTATGGCGGCGGAAGCATCAAACGAAACGGGCTGTATGACGAAGTGATGAAGATTTTGGGGGATATTGGCGCTGAAGTCGTCGAACTGCCGGGGGTTGAACCGAACCCGCGCGTCTCGACCGTAAGAAAAGGAGTGGACATTTGCAAGCGGGAAGGCATCGAGTTTTTGCTTGCCGTAGGCGGCGGCAGCGTCATCGACTGCACGAAAGCGATCGCCGCTGGGGCGAAATTTGACGGCGATCCGTGGGAGTTTATCACGAAAAAAGCAACGGTCACCGGCGCCCTGCCGTTTGGAACGGTGCTGACGCTGGCGGCGACCGGCTCGGAGATGAATTCCGGCTCGGTGATTACAAACTGGGAGACGAAAGAAAAATACGGCTGGGGCAGTCCGTTTACGTTCCCGCAATTTTCGATTTTGGACCCGACGTATACGCTAACCGTCCCGAAAGATCACACGGTTTATGGCATTGTCGATATGATGTCGCACGTGTTGGAGCAGTATTTCCACCATATACCGAACACGCCATTGCAAGATCGGATGTGCGAAGCGGTGTTAACGACAGTGATCGAGGCGGCGCCAAAGCTGGTGAACGATTTAGAAAACTACGAGCTGCGCGAGACGATCATGTATTGCGGCACGATCGCCTTAAACGGCTTTTTGCAAATGGGCGTCCGCGGCGATTGGGCGACGCACAATATTGAGCACGCCGTTTCAGCCGTGTACGATATTCCGCATGCGGGCGGCTTGGCGATTTTGTTCCCAAACTGGATGAAGCATGTGCTCGATGAAAACGTCAGCCGTTTCGCACAATTGGCGGTGCGCGTTTTTGGCGTCGATCCGGCGGGCAAGTCGGAGCGCGATGTGGCGCTTGAAGGCATTGAGCGGCTGCGCGCCTTCTGGTCGAGCCTCGGGGCGCCGTCGCGGCTTGCGGACTATGGCATCGGCGAGGAAAACTTGGAGCTGATGGCCGATAAAGCGATGGCGTTTGGCGAGTTCGGCCGTTTCAAAACGTTGAACCGCGATGATGTGCTCGCCATTTTGCGCGCTTCCCTTTAACGGGGGAGATGCGGTGGTTTCACTGATGAATTGATGATGGCGCCGGCTTGGCGGCTGAATCCGCTTGAGCCGGCGCTTTTCCCATGTTCCGCGTTCGCCTAAAAAGCCGGTGAAAAGTCGATCTTTCGAGTCAAGGGAAGAATCACCATAACCCCGGAAACGCTCCTAACAGGAAGGCTTTCATCACTCATAACTTTTACAATCGGGATAAAAGAAACAGGGAAACGAAAATACATGTGTAAAATAGTATCTTTTCCCCTCGTTTTCCTTTTCGTTCAATAAGGGCGTACAAAGAAAACGTAATGACAAGCGAGTACAAAAATTGAAATAGCATAACAAAATAATCCCCCTTAATACGTACTAGTCCAAAATAATCATAAAAAAATATATACGTCAACTCCTTTTTGGGATAAATTGTATATATAAGAACAAAAAACCATCCTATAACAAAGGGTGGTTCACATGAGAAGAAATGCGAATCGTTTGTTTTTTCGTTAATTTTTTATCCGCCGATAACCCTTCTTTTCGCATGTTCTGTTCAATCACCGATTTTCTAGAGGTCCGGTGAAAAACAATGATTTCCTTGAGCATTGCCTGTTTTTCGTTCAGACAAAGACCGATTTCATAAGGTTTCTCAAATTCAGAAATCCCCCTGTTCAACCGAATTTCCTATTAAATCACCGGTCTTCTAGGCCTTGTTCAAGAAATCATCAGTTTTCCAGGCGCCACTCAAGGAAATTGGCGCGGCGAACATGGCGAAAAATGAATCCGTTTCCAAAAAAGTGGGTTGCTTGATTTCCCTTGTTTATTCCGCTAAAGTGAAAGAAGGCAATGATTCTTGAAGGGGAGGCGGACATCGATGACCCACATTCGTTTTGACTATTCCAAAGCGCTGGCTTTTTTTGGCGAACATGAACTTACATACTTGCGCGATGCGGTGAAAGTCGCGCACCATTCGCTTCATGAAAAAACTGGCGTGGGGAGCGACTTTTTAGGCTGGCTTGACTGGCCGGTCGACTATGACAAAGAAGAATTCGCGCGCATCAAGGAGGCGGCGAAAAAAATCCAATCGGACTCAGACGTCCTTCTGGTCATCGGCATCGGCGGCTCATACCTCGGCGCGCGGGCGGCGATCGAGATGCTGCACCATTCGTTTTACAACGCCTTGCCAAAAGAAAAGCGACAAACGCCGCAAATCGTGTTTGTCGGCAACAACATCAGCTCGACGTATATGAAAGACGTCATCGATTTCTTGGAAGGGAAAGACTTCTCGATCAACGTCATTTCCAAATCGGGGACGACCACCGAGCCGGCGATCGCCTTCCGCATTTTCCGCAAGCTGCTGGAGGAGAAATACGGCAAAGAGGAAGCGCGCCGCCGCATTTACGCGACGACGGACCGCGCGCGCGGCGCGCTTCGGACGCTCGCCGATGAGGAAGGGTACGAGACGTTTGTCATTCCGGATGACATCGGCGGCCGCTACTCGGTGCTGACGGCGGTCGGGCTATTGCCGATTGCCGCAAGCGGCGCGAATATTGACGCCATGATGGAAGGAGCGGCCAAAGCGCGCGACGATTTCAGCTCCTCGGAGCTTGAGGAAAACGCCGCTTACCAATATGCGGCCATCCGCAACATTTTGTACAACAAAGGGAAAACGATCGAACTGCTTGTCAACTACGAACCGGCGCTGCACTATTTCGCCGAATGGTGGAAGCAGCTGTTCGGCGAAAGCGAAGGAAAAGACCAAAAAGGCATTTACCCGGCTTCCGCCGATTTCTCGACCGATTTGCATTCGCTCGGCCAATACATTCAAGAAGGGCGCCGCGATTTGTTTGAAACGGTGTTGAAGCTGGAAGAACCGCGTCATGAGCTGATCATTGAAGCCGAAGAAAACGACCTTGACGGACTGAACTATTTAGCGGGAAAAACGGTTGATTTCGTCAACACGAAAGCGTTCGAAGGGACGCTTCTTGCCCATACGGACGGCGGCGTGCCGAACTTGGTCATCACGTTGCCGAAGCTCGATGAATATACGTTCGGCTACCTCGTCTACTTCTTTGAAAAAGCATGCGCCATGAGCGGCTGCTTGCTTGGGGTGAATCCATTTGATCAGCCGGGCGTGGAAGCGTACAAGAAAAACATGTTTGCGCTGTTGGGCAAACCGGGGTACGAACAGTTGAAAGAAGAGCTGGAGAAACGGTTGAAATAACAGGGAAAAGAAAGCCTCTTCCACCTTTGCGGAGGAAGAGGCTTTTTCGTCTTAACGTTTTGCGTCTCGTTCACCTTTTTTCACCATTCCCAGGCGCTCTTTGAAGGCAATTTGCAGAAGTTGTGAAAAGTTAATTCCTTCTGACTCTGCCGCATCATTTAACCATTTGGGGATCGTCAATGTTTTCTTGACCGCTTTGTTTTCCATCTCGTCACGTGGCAAATAATTGCCGCTAAACGGGAAACGATAAAAAGAAAGGAGGGATTGTCCATGATTGAAATTCCATCCCGATTGGAAGGGAAACAGTTCCAGCTTTATCATTTGGAAGAGCAGCTGAAGCCGCTCGGGTACACGATCGGCGGCGGCTGGGATTACGACCACGGCTATTTTGACTACAAAATTGTGGATGATTTGGGCTACCAGTTTTTGCGCGTGCCGTTTCAGGCGGTCGACGGGCAGCTTGATTCGCACGGAACGACGGTGGAGCTTGGACGGCCGTTTTTGCTTGCGCATAAATACCAACGGGGCATCGATGATTTTGCCGATGTCGGCAACATCAGCGCTTCATTCAATCAGTTTGCCGAGCCGCAAGATCCGGACGCGACCGTTCCCGAGCGGTACATTTCCGTCGGAAAGGCGCTCGTCCAAGAGCTGGAGCGCCGCCTGCTCGATTAAGGGGCAAGCACGAACAGGCGGTCGCTTTGTTGAATCGGGCGGTCCGGGGCAACGGAAATCGCTCTGTGATCTCCGTGGATGACGCCAAGCAGCGCCACGTTTTGCTTGAGCAGCTGTTGTTGAACGGCGGCGAACGGCTGGCCGATTTGCTGTTCGTCTGGCTCGAGGAGGCGCAGCGTCTGTCCGTCCAGGCGGTGGAGCGCCGTCTCCCACACGCTGGCGGCGCCCGGCGAGCGAAGGCTGGCGGTCATGGCGAAACTCGCCAGCAAGTTCGTCTGAATCACCTCATCCGCCCCGGCGCGGAAGGCGTTCTGGACGTTTCGGCTCGTCAGAATTTCCACGATGGCATACACCGACGGGTTGAGGCTTTTGGCGGCAAGCAGCGTCACAATTGTATCTTTATCGGCTTCCGCTTCCGCTTTATGCGGATCAGCGGTGATGAGCAAAAAACGCGCTTCCCTAATGTTGGCCTTCTCGAGCACCGCATCGTCGCTCGCCAACCCTTTAATAAAGTGGACCGGAACGTCCGAGAGCGGGTGAGAAGGAACGGTGGCGTCAATCAAGACGAAGCGCATCGATGCGTCTTGCCGCGCCAGGCGGAGCAGCACTTCACGCGCCCGCTCGTTCCAGCCGACGATCACCGCATGGCCGCGCTCTGTATACCGGAGTTGTCCGCTTGTAAAGGCGGTTTCCCGGGCGGCGGCCGCGGCGGAGACGGAAGCGAAATAAGCGGTGAGGATGCCGGTGCCAAGGGCAATGAGCCCAATGGCAGCGAGTTTTCCAGCGACCGTTTTCGGGACGATGTCGCCATAGCCGATCGTCGCCGCCGTCACGATCGCCCACCAAATGCCGTCAAAGACGGTGCGGAACGTCTCTGGTTCAATGAAGCGCATCAGCGCGCCAAACAGCACGATCAACGCGCTCGCCGAGACAAACAGGCGAAGCACGGGCGGCCAGCGCCAATACGATATTGGTTTCATCGTCCACCCCTCTTTTGCTTTTGTCTTTTTTAGTGTGAGCCGTTTTTGTATAAACATTCCTATTCCTTTCCATACTAGGAAACGGAACATAACAGAAAGGGGACAGCCATCATGGACATGAACCGTGTCAAACAAATCATTTCTTCCCCTGCCGATATTCCGGTGTATTATAACGGAGTGTCGGTATGGATTGACGGGTATGATGAGGAAAAACAAACGGCGACCGTCCATTTGCGTGACGGCCGGCTCAATGAACGCCGGGACGTGCCGGTTTCGGAATTGACGGAAGAGCGGGATGAAACGAATCCATAACGGAATTTGAAGGTGGAGATGCCTGCGAACACCGGTGCATTCACCGGTTTTTGGCAGGCGAGCCCGTCGTTCCAACGGTGAAACCCCACTGATGTTTGGACCGCGGTCTGCGCAAAATGGAAGATAAAAGAGGCTGTCGCAAAAGGCGGTTTTCCGTTCAACATAACAAAACCGTGTCCCGGCAGTGATTTTATGCGTATATCCGATAATTCGAAAAGGTGTCCTGATCCTTGGGGGACACCTTCTTTTTTAGGCGATGCCCCCTTCCCGTCAGGCGGAAGGGGATTGCTTGTACGCCCGGGAGATGCGCACGGCCAATAACAAGGCGCAGGCGAGAAAAAGCAAGTCATCGACCGCATAGACGAGACGGTAGCCGCCGGCGGCAAACAGCATGCTGCCGGCCATCGGACCGAACGCCATTCCCATGTAGCGAAAAAAGTTGTACACGCCAATGGCGGTCGAGCGGTTTGCTTGAAAGACGTTTGTCAGCACGGTCGTCTGCACCGGAAGCGACAGGCCTAAAAACAATCCGAACAGGGCGATGGCGACAACGAGCAGCGAAAGCGACCGTTGGGCGACGAGCAGAAAGAAGAAAATCGACAGCACTGTCAAATACGATGTCGCCAATATAATGCGCCGCTCCGGCCAGCGCCCTTGAATGCGCCCGCCGAGGAAGCTGCCGATGACGATCATGGACGACATCGCCAAATACACTGTCCCTTTTTCCTGCGCCGATAGTCCGTACCGGTCCGTCAAGATGCCGGGCAAAAACACGAGAAAGTTATACAGCGAATAATATTGGATAAAGCCAAGCAGGACGATCGACGACCCGGCGCGATGGCGGAGCACCGCCGCAAAATCCGCGAGACCGAACGGGGCCGAGGAGGCCGTCTCCGGTTTTGTTTCCCGCAAAAATAACATGTTGCCAAGGCCGACCAAACTGCCGACGGCAACAAGCGCCAAAAAGACGGCGCGGAATGGAACATGTTCCGCCAAAAATCCGCCGACCATCGGCCCGACGACGGGACCGAGCGAGACCATCATTTGAAACGTCCCCATCGCCCGCCCACGCTCTTTGCCGGTGAACAAGTCGCCGATGACCGTAGCGGCGACGACCGACCCGGCCGCGATGCCGACGGCCTGCAAGGCGCGGAACAGCAACAGCGCGTAAATGGAGGTGGAGAAAAAGCAGCCGAGCGAGGCGGCGATGTAGATGCCAATGCCCATAAGCAGCACGGTCCGCCGCCCTTTCCGGTCAGTGAGCGGCCCGTAAACGATTTGCATCATGGCTAAGAAAAACGTGAAAATGGAAATGGTCAAGTTAATCAAGAATGAAGAAGTCGCAAACGCCTCTCTCACTTCTGGTAAAATAGGAGTGTAAATCGTTTGCGTAAACGGGCCGAGAAACGCGGCGAGCGACACAAGATAAACGACAAGCTGGCGTTTCATATCTTTTCCCCTTCCTTTGTCTGTACATACGTTATGATTATACTCCCGCTTTTCCTGCTTATAGAAACGAAATGCCTATGGATAAAGGTGGGGGGATGCACAATGGAATCGTTTTTGATTCGCGATGCAACCGCGGCGGATTTGCCGCACATCGTCCGCATTTATAATGAAACGATCCCAAGCCGGATGGTGACGGCGGACTTGGAGCCGGTGTCGGTCGAAAGCCGTCAGGGGTGGTTTGCCGCCCATAATCCGCACCATCGCCCGCTTTGGGTCGTCGAGGATGACGGCGCGGTTTGCGCCTGGCTCAGCTTTCAGTCGTTTTACGGCCGCCCGGCGTACCGCCATACGGCGGAAGTAAGCATTTACATCGCGGAAACGCACCGCGGCCGGGGGCTTGGGACGAAGCTGCTCGAGCGGGCGATCGATCAAGCGCCGTCGCTTGGGATCAAGACGCTGCTCGGCTTTATTTTTGCCCATAACGAACCGAGTTTGCGGCTCTTTTCCCGCTTCGGATTTGAACGGTGGGGCTATTTCCCGCGCGTGGCTGAACTGGACGGTGTGGAACGCGATTTGGTCATTGTCGGCAAACGGCTTGTATAGAATGAGGGGAGGCGGGGAAGTCATAAGAATGAGGATGAACGGAAAGAGGGAAGGATATGAACGTCATGCCGATTCGGCTGTTTACGATCCAAGATGGAGAAGGATTTGTCGCTGATGCGTTTCAATGCCCGGTGACCGGCAATTTGATTTACAAGTCGTCCGGCACGCCATCCGTTGTCGCGTACACCGACTTGACCGATGAACAAATCATGCGTCTGGAACAATACGGGTTTCGGCGGCTCGACGAGGCGCCAGCGCGGATGGAAAGCGGCCCGGATGGCATTGAAGAGCTGTTGCCGAGGCAATGAGGGAGAAAGGAAAAAAACAAGATTGAAACAGTGAAGAAAAGGCCTGCCCGATGGGGACAGGCTTTTTCTTTTCGCCAGAAGACTGATTCGCTCGATTTGCGAGAAATCGCAAGGGATGAAACGGGGGTGCTGCAAGGTTTCTCAATTTGAAAAACACTGCTGCAAAGCCTGATATTCGTTAGATCACCGGCCGTTGATCATTTCAACTGGCGAATGAGCCAATAGAGCGCGGCGGCCGCGGCTAGGCCGAGCAGCGTATAAAGAATCGGATGGCCTGATGGTTCCGACGGCGGTGTTTTTTTCTCAAAGGCCGGCGGGTGATCGGTCTCACCCGTTTCCTTACCGGTCTGCGGCTTCGTTCCCGGTGTCGTCTTTGGCATCGTTTCCGAACCGCCTCCCACCCTCTCGCTAGCGGCGTGCCTGCCATACATGCCCGCTCCGGTTCGTTTCGCCTCCTCGTACGCCTTGCGGACGCGAGATTCGTATTTGTATGTGCCATAATCGTAAAAGTCCTCAACAAGCCCGGCTTTGGCGAGGTCTTCTTGCAGCAGGCGCTTGCCGACCCACACCCAGGCGAGCAGCCGTTGATATTTATCAAACAACGTGTCTCCGTCGGTCTCAAGCGTAATGTTCCCTTGATGGAGGCGGGAACACGTAAACCGGCTCGCTTCTTTCCCATACGGTTCGACTTGGATCGTGCTCTCCGGCGTATCGATAAACAAAAATCGCGTCGTATACACGTGCCCGTTGACGCGGAATTTCGCCGTATCGCCGTCGATGCACTCGACAAGCTCAGCCGGATATGTACGGCCAAGGCGCAGTGAAGCGCCGTTTTTCCCGCCAAGGGCATGGCCGTCCAGGTCAATTCGGTCTGGGGTGAGATTGCGTTTGCACTTCTCGTTGCCGTTGTATTGCTGAATAAGCCGGACAAGCTCTTCTTTCGTTTTCGCCTGCTTCGCCAACGCGGTCGGCTCATGCAGAAAATACACGCAGTCGCCGTTCCGAAAGTGCCCGCCCAACTCATCAAGCTCGCCAGGGTGGGCAAAAGCGGAAATTGGGAACATCAACAGCAAACAAAACAAGAGCATGGCGATTTGTTTCAAAAACGATCCCTCCACTCGAAAAAGCGTTTCGTCCTCGCACACCGTCCCTCTCAAACAAGAACGAAGCAGCCGCGATGATGGTTTTCAACGCATCGTCGCGCATTTTATGCCGATTTTTGCTGTTTTTCCATGCGAAATGAAGCCTACATGGCGGTTATCGCGTTCTTAGGCCGTTTGCTTTCGTTCACGATAAAGTTTATCAAAAAAGTGAAACGATGAGGAACTATTTCCTCGATAGAGGATGTTGGAGGAGGGAGAGGATGGCATGGCCGCCTTGCTTTTGGATGATCAACCGCTGATCGTTTTGCCCAAACTGGCTATGGCGATCGGGTTGAATGAAAGCATCGTCGTGCAGCAGCTGCATTACTGGCTTGAGAAAAGCGAACACGTCCACGACGGCTATAAGTGGGTGTACAACACGTACGGAGATTGGCAGGAACAATTCCCGTTCTGGTCGGAAAGCACGATTCGCCGGATCATCACTAAGCTTGAAAAAATGGGGATCATCGTCGCGGCGAATTTTAACCGTTCCAAGATTGACAAAACGAAATGGTACCGGATCGACTATGACAAACTGGCTGAATGGACGCAAGAAACGCTGGGCGGGCAAGATGAACAGACGATCGTTCAAGATGACGTTTCGATGCTTCAAGATGGCGCTTTGATGGTTCAAGATGGGGTTTCGACGGTTCAACATGAGCAGACGACGGGCGGCATCGCCGATCCATCTGTTCAAAATGAGCAGTCCAGCTGTTCAAACTGGCCAGTCGAGCCGCTCAATTTGACCACATCCATACCAGAGAATACTTCAGAGATGACGTCAGAGATGAAAAAAGAAGACGAAGAAGACGCGCGCGTGCGCACATACAAGGAGATCGTTCGCTTCTATGAGGAGAACGGATTTGGGGTGATCGGCGATTATTTGCGGGAAAAGATCAACGTGTGGGTGGACGAGACGTCCGAAGAGCTGGTCTTGGAAGCATTGAAAATCGCGGTGGAAAACGGCGCAAAACGGTGGGTGTACGTCGAAACGATTTTGCGGGACTGGACGGAAAAAGGGTATCGCACCGTGGACCAAGTGCGCGCCGCACGGTTGGCGTTTCGGGAACAGCGGCTAAAGCAGCGATCATCTCTGTCTTCATCCGATGGCGGCAGAACGATGCGCAAACCGATCCGCACCGAGATCGTGCCAGATTGGCTGAAGATGGATTACAGCCAGCCGGAAGACGACGATTTTGACATCGAACAAGCGCGCCGAGAGCTTGAGGAGAGGTTGAAAAAATACAAAGACCATCCAGACGGAGCATCTCCGTGAGGATGGCATGAACACCTAAGCCGGGCTGAACGAGAAGCGGGGCCTACTTGATCCGTTTCAGTTCAGCTTCGTGTTGAATGGAGCGGGCGGACAGCAAATCGATAATGCGCTGCTGGTTTTCTTGAATTTCCTCTAACCGTTTGATGGAATCGGAGGCGTCCAGAACAGCCCGCTTGATGAGAGGAAGGTCAGCCACATCTTCTTTTGTCGCCATGTTGTTTTCCACTTGATCCAACCTCTCGTTAAGCTGATGAATCTCGCGGCCGAGCTGTTGGTTGAGGTGGTCAAATTTTCCGTTGAGCTGGTGGATCTCATGGTCAAGTCGCTGGTTGAGCTGGTCAAACTTTTCGTTAAGCTGATGAGTCTCGCGGTCGAGCTGTTGGTTGAGGTGGTCAAATTTTCCGTTGAGCTGGTGGATCTCATGGTCAAGTCGCTGGTTGAGCTGGTCAAACTTTTCGTTAAGCTGATGAATCTCGCGGCCGAGCTGTTGGTTGAGGTGGTCAAATTTTCCGTTGAGCTGGTGGATCTCATGGTCAAGTCGCTGGTTGAGCTGGTCAAACTTTTCGTTAAGCTGATGAGTCTCGCGGCCGAGCCGTTGGTTGAGCTGGTCAAGTCCTTGAACGAGCTTTTCGTTAAGCTGATGAAACTGATTCAAAATTTGTTTGAGCAACTGCTCACTCATGATTGTTCCATCCTTTCCAATCATATTAACAAAATGTGGGAGTTTCTTGGAAGTGTTGATGAGCTGGAGAACCGGCGTCCTTGTTCGAGGGAAAAGGCAGGAAGGCTTGCGCACAGTCAAATTGATGCATAGTGGATAATCAACAATTGTGATATGCATCCGACTTTGTTTGAAAGAAAACCCTTGCTGCGCAAGGGTTTTGCGAATGGAGCATACCGGGCTCGAACCGGTGACCTTCGCGCTGCCAGCACGACGCTCTCCCAACTGAGCTAATGCCCCAAACAAAATATGGATCATTTGTCCATGTTCCATTATATATGACGGCGAGGACATTGGCAATCGTTTTTTTCATCAGCCGCTTTCAATGTCGACGTGGACGACGTCGGCGATTGAGCGGATGGCGTAGTAAATGTCGGCGGTCGAGCGCTTTTGGTCAATGACGGCCCTTAGTTTCAGCAAATGTTCGTTCTCCTCAACGTCTTTAATACGCATCGTTTTAATATTGATATCCTGCTGTTTTAAATGCTCGATCACTTTCGTAATGTTTTTGGCATCCGCCACGGTGATTTGCAGCAGCACTTCTTTTTCGCGCAGCTGTTTCGGCCCGAAAAAATTGATCAAAAACGGAATGAGTTCTACGCTCACAATGAGAAGCGCGACGCCAAACGCCGATTCCCAATAGAAACCTGCGCCGACCGCCACCCCAATGCCCGCCGCCCCCCAAATGATCGCGGCGGTCGTCAGCCCGGTGATGCTGTCGTTGCCGCGGCGCAAAATGACGCCCGCCCCTAAAAAACCGACCCCGGACACAATTTGCGCCGCCAGCCGAAGCGGGTCCATTGTAATATGGTCTTTGAGCGGAAAGACGTACGCTGATTCAATAGAAACGATCGTGAGCAAACAACTGGAAATGGAAATCACGAGACACGTTTTCAAGCCGACCGGTTTTCGCTTCAATTCCCGTTCCAGCCCGATGATCAGCCCAAGGATGGCGGAAATCCCTAATTTGAGGAACGGATCAAACATCATTGTTCTCACCTCGTTCATGGTATAATGTAAGAAAACGTTCGTGAGCAATTTGGGTTCTCCCTTCGGCATGAAAGTGGCAGCTCAGGGCGCACACGCCTTTTCATAGAAAGTGAGTTGGTAAGGAGATGGAAACATGAAGCCGCCAAGCACGGCGAAATCATATGCGGCGTTATTCATCGGCGCGCTTGCCGTATCGACATCGGCCATTTTTGTCAAATGGTCACAGGCGCCGTCCGCGATCATCGCCTTTTATCGGCTCTTTTTTGCTGTCGTCATCATGACGCCGTTTGTTTTCCGGCATATGAATGAGCTCCGGCGCATCTCCCGGCGTGATTGGCTGTTTTCGCTTTGTTCCGGGGTGTTGCTTGCATTTCATTTTATTCTTTGGTTTGAATCGCTCGACTATACATCCGTCGCCAGTTCGGTCGTGCTTGTGACGCTGCAGCCGCTGTTTGCCTTTGCAGGTGGAGCGCTGTTTTTCCGCGAACGGTTGACCATCGGCGCGATCGGGAGCGCCGTTTTAGCCATTGTTGGAAGCATCCTCATCAGCTGGGGAGACTTCCGAGTCAGCGGCGATGCGCTGTACGGAGATGTATTGGCCTTATTGGCGTGCGCGATGGTGACGGCGTACTGGCTGTTCGGCCAAGAAGTGCGCCAACGGTTGTCGCTGATGGCCTATACGTATATCGTCTATGGCATCAGCGCAGCGGTGTTATGGTTGTACGCGATGCTGTTTCGCTTTTCGTTGACGGCGTATAAGTTGACGGATTGGCTTTGTTTTCTCGCTCTTGCCGTGGTTCCGACACTGCTCGGCCATTCGGTCATGAACTGGGCGGTGAAATGGGTAAGCGCCTCGACGGTGTCGATGGCGATTTTATTTGAGCCGGTCGGCGCCTCGACGCTGGCGTACTGGCTGTTCGGCGAACCGATCCGTACGTTTCAATGGATCGGCGGTATTTTTATTTTAACAGGAATCGCCCTGTATTTGTGGGAGAAAAACGAAAAAGGCCCGCTAACGGTGCAAGAAAGTAGCGGACCCTAGCGTTCCGACGATAAAGGGCGGGCGGCGGATCGGCAGGCGAAATTCATCTAAGCCGCGGGCGAATTGGGACAAATAAGCGAAATCCACTTGCGTAATATGTGGGAGAAGGTAAGCAGATTTCGTCGCCCCCCGTTTTCGTTTTCGATTGAGCGCGGCGATGATGCCGTCCTGTGTTTGAATGCCGATGCCATGCCCGTAAAACAAGCCGTCGCCTAAGTAAATTGTATTTTCCCCTTGCCATTGCGGCGTCAACGGATCGAATTCCGGGTTTTTAAAATAGAGGCAATCTCCGGGGAGAAAGTGTTCATCTTTTTTTGTCTGAATGCCAAGATCCTGGTCGGTATGCCAGTCATACAGCAGCAAATCCGCAAACAGCCGGTTGAATGCCGCTGGATCGATTACGTCAAGCACGGCCTTGTAAAAGACGATGACAATCGCGGTCGCGCATTCAAAAGCGTATCGCTCGCTATGGACAAAAATGTCCTTGATCGCTTCTGAAGCGGGGACGTCCGGACGAAGACGAAAGCCGCCGCGCTCGTCGCGCGTCCAAAAGTCGCTGTTGCAACGCGAAAAGCGGAAGATGGCAAACCGCGCCCGGCTTTTCGCCAAGTCGACCGCCGCCCGGACAATGCGGTCGCGCAAGGCGATTTCAAATCGAAGCTGCTGTTTATTTGCATACGTATATAACTTAGGCGAAGAAACAAGGGCATCTAAGATTCGTTGTTCGCTAGGCGGAAGCGAAAACGAATCAGAAACGTCAAAGTTGATTGATGATAACATGCGAATCAAAGTGAAAATGCCTCCTTGCTTGAAAAGATTGCAGCAACCAACGATGCCATAGAAAAAATGTATGCGCGCGCGGTGGCGTTCATTCCACTTTTTTAATTTGGACGGAGGGCAAAAATGGCTCATGGATGTCTCCTGGGAGTAGTGGACGGCGTATAATGGGCCTCGCGAACGAAACACGTTGAGGATTTGGGCGCGAGTGCGCTCACTTCTATGAAAGCTTAGAAGGCCGGTGAAAAACAACCATTTCCCCTAAATCGATGGTTCTCGAGTGAAGAGCAACATTTATAAAGTTTCTCAATTTGATAAATGTCATTGTTGAACCGCATTTCCTGTTCAATCACCAGCCTTTTAGGCAGCCATTGATGCGTGAGCGGGCTTCTGAAACGCGTTTCACGTTGTCAACAATGGTTGGACAGCGCATAGATGCAGAACGGATCGGGAATGGGGAAGAGTGAAAGAGGAGGGATAGTCGCGTCCTGAAATTTTTTTGAAAAAGGTATTGCATTTTTGAGGTTAAGGTGGTATATTAAAAAGCGTCGTTGTTCGAACGGGTTGTTTGACAGCGATGTGAAGCAAAAAAGCAGTTGACATCGAAAAAGATGTTATGCTAACATAAAAGAGCTGCTTGCGAGAGATAAGGCAGTTAAATAAAACTTGTTCCTTGAAAACTGAACGAAACGAAGCGCGAATGCCACGGTGCTTTTGGCGTCTGTGGCGTGAAATTAGCC
>NZ_BCQG01000004.1 GCF_001544315.1 Geobacillus jurassicus NBRC 107829 | reverse complement strand
CGTTCGGCTTTTCCTCACCGTCTTTTCTTTTTCTTCTTTTTCGCTTTCGCGCTGCGACTTTTGCCGCTGTTCGTTTTCGCTTCCGCCTTTGCCTTGGCCTGTTTTTGTTTTTTCCCTTCAATGACGACCGGAGCGGCTTTCGCTTTCGGCGGACGGCGTCCCTTCATGCCGACGACTTCAAAATCGACGATCCGTTCGTCTTTGTTGACGTTGATGACGCGGACGGTGATTTCATCGCCGATGCGGTACATTTTCCCCGTCCGCTCGCCGATCAACGCGTAGCTGCGTTCGTCGTAGCGGTAATAGTCGTCCGTTAAGTAGCTGACGTGCACCAAGCCTTCGATCGTGTTCGGGAGCTCAACGAACAAGCCGAAGTTCGTCACCGAGCTGATAATGCCGTCAAACTCCATCCCAATTTTGTCTTCCATAAACTCGGTTTTCTTCAGATCGTCCGTCTCCCGCTCCGCCTCAACGGCGCGCCGCTCCATATCGGAAGCGTGTTCCGCAATTTCAGGCAGCTTTTCCGCCCATTTTTGCTGGGTGTCAAGATCCATCTGGCCGTTGATGAGATACGTCCGGATCAACCGATGGACGATCAAATCCGGATAGCGGCGAATCGGCGACGTAAAATGGGTGTAAAACTCGGTCGACAGGCCGTAATGGCCGAGGCTCTCGGCGTCATAGCGCGCCTGCTTCATCGACCGAAGCATGACGGTGGAGATCACCATTTCTTCCGGCTCGCCGCGCACAGCTTCGAGAATTTGCTGGAGGGCGCGCGGATGGATTTGGTTGCCGGTCCCTTTGACGACATAGCCGAAGTTCGTGATGAACTCTAAAAAGCGCTGCAATTTTTCCGGCTTCGGATCCTCGTGAACACGGTAAATAAATGGCACGTTCAACCAGTGAAAGTGCTCGGCGACCGTTTCGTTCGCCGCCAGCATAAACTCTTCAATGAGCCGCTCAGCGACCGACCGCTCGCGCAAGACGACATCGTACGGTTTGCCGTTTTCATCGACGAGCACTTTCGCTTCTTTAAAATCGAAATCAATCGCCCCGCGCTTCATCCGCTTTTGCCGCAAAATGTCGGCGAGCTCAGCCATCAGCTCAAACATCGGCACAAGCGGCGCATATTTTTCGCGCAAGGCTTCGTCTTTGTCAACGAGAATTTTATTGACATCGGAATACGTCATCCGTTCCACCGTGCGGATGACGCTTGGGAAAATTTCATAGCGGACGACTTCACCTTGCGGGGTGATTTCCATTTCGCACGAGAGCGTCAGCCGATCGACTTTCGGGTTGAGCGAGCAAATGCCGTTCGACAGCCGATGCGGAATCATCGGAATGACGCGGTCGACCAAATAAACGCTCGTGCCGCGCTCATACGCTTCGCGATCAATGGGCGAGCCTTCCTCCACATAGTAGCTCACATCGGCGATATGGACGCCGAGCTTATAGTTGCCGTTATTGAGCTTTGTCACCGTTACGGCGTCGTCCAAGTCTTTCGCATCTTCCCCGTCGATCGTCACGATCATTTCGCCGCGCAAATCGCGGCGCCCTTCCAAATCTTTCTCCGTAATGACGTCCGGCACCCGGTTGGCATGCTCAATGACGTCTTCGGGAAACTGAAGCGGCAAGCCGTATTTATAAATGATCGATAAAATGTCGACGCCCGGGTCGTTTTTATGGCCGAGAATTTTCACGACTTCCCCTTCGGCGCTCATTCGTCCTTCTGGATACGATGTGAGCCGGACAACGACTTTGTGCCCTTCGACCGCTCCGTTCGCCGCATTTTTCGGAATGAAAATGTCGTTGACGATCCGTTTGTCATCCGGGATGACAAAGCCGAAATATTTGCTTTCTGTGTACGTGCCGACGACTTCCTTCACCCCGCGCTCCACAATGCGGACGATCGTTCCTTCGCGGCGCGCCCCGGATGAATCGGCTTGGACGCGCACAAGCACCGTGTCGCCATGCATCGCGTTTTTCAATTCGGACGGCGGGATGAAAATATCATCCAGTCCCGGCTCCTCGGGCACGACAAAGGCAAATCCTTTCGCATGGCCGATCACTTTGCCACGCACGAGATTCATCCGCTCAGGCACACCGTAGCGGTTGCTTCGCGTCCGGACGATGAGCCCCTCTTCCTCCATGGCGACAAGCGTTTTGACAAACGTTTTAAACTGTTCCGCATCCTCGATCCCGAACGCTTCTTCCAGTTCTTCGACGGTCAGCGGCTTGTACGCCTCATCGCGCATAAACGTTAAAATGCGTTCGGCCAACACGTGATCCATTGGCCATCCCCCTCCTTTCTTCCATTACCAATCTAACGATTCAAGAAATGCATAAATATCTTCATGCAGCTGATCTTTTTCTTGATCAAGCGTAATCACATGGCCAGACTGCTCATACCATTTGATCCGTTTGACCGGCGATTCAATTTCGTTATAAATGATGTTCGCGCTGTCGGGATTGATCATCTCATCATGGCGCGCTTGGACGACGAACGTCGGTGCATAAACCAAATCAAGATGGGCGCGCACATCGGCAATGAGCTCCTGTAAGGCTTTCAACGTCTTCATCGGCGTCTGCTTGAACCGTTCCATTTCCTGTTCGATTTGTTCGGCCGATTTTCCTTCCCGCTTTTTATATTCGCGCGCATACTCGAGGACGCCTTCATACATCGTTTCCTCGCTTTTGACATACATCGGCGCGCACATCGTCACAATCCCTTCTATAGGTACAGTGTAACCTAATTTCAACGAAAATACCCCTCCAAGCGACAACCCGGCCACGGCAATTTTTTCGTAACCTTTGTTTTTTAAAAACTGATAGCTGTTCATAACGTCTTGCCACCAATCGTCCGGCCCGGTGCGGACGAGCTCTTCCGGCGGCACGCCGTGCCCTTTGTAAATCGGGGCATGGCATGTGTAGCCTTTCGATTCAAGGAATCGCCCGAGCATCCGAACGTCAGCCGAATTGCCAGTGAATCCGTGCAAAAGCAGCACCGCCCGCTCCCCGGCTTCAAAGAAAAACGGTTTTGGTGGAACAATTTTCATCATGCGTTCTCCCTTCCTCCATGCTAGCAATCAAAAAATGCTTGCCAAAGCATCTTCACGAAATAGAAAAGGCAGCCCATTGTACGTCAGGACCGCCCCCGCTTTCCCACTTATCATCGTTTATAAATAGGCTACCACAATTGACAAGACGAAAAACAACACAGCCAACACGACTGTGACGCGCTGAAACACCGCATCGAGCCCGCGGGCCTTTTGTTTGCCGAACAGCTGCTCCGCACCGCCGGTGATGGCTCCCGACAGCCCGGCGCTGCGGCCCGACTGCAACAAGACAACCGCGATCAGCGCGATCGACACAATGACAAGCAGCGTCACAAGCAAGGCATGCATGCCTGACACCTCCAACGACCGACGTTGCAATAATTTCACTATACCATAGATCGCCGTTGGCGGCAACTGGCGGGCCTGTCTCAACACGACGAAAGGCGCAAATTCACTTTTTTGTGAAACATGTTATCATTTTTGGCAAACTTGTATATACTGTGTATATACATTTAAGAGTGGAGATGATAGAATGAATTCAAAACAAAACAGCATCGCGAAAAAGAAAGGAGAGAATGATATGTCTACCGTAATCGTGCAAAAGTGGGGGAACAGTTTGGGTATTCGCATCCCAAAAGACGCGGCTGACCAAATCGGGATTAAACAAGGTTCTGAAATGGAATTACATGTCATTGAAAACGAAGGAATCATCACATTAAAGCCGAAAAGAACACGGAAGAAATACACACTCGAGGAACTGATCGCACAAATCACCCCTGAAAATCAACATGAGGAGATGGATTTCGGGGTGGAAGGACGTGAGTTGACCTAATGCCCGCAGACGTCCCAGAAAGAGGAGATTTCGTTGTGTTGAACTTCCATCCACAAGCTGGCCATGAACAGGCAGGAAGAAGAATTGCGATTGTTTTATCTCCTAAAGAATTCAATCAGGCAACAGGATTTGTTGCTGTTTGTCCAATCGCCAATCAGAAGAAAGGCTATCCGTTTGAAGTGGATTTGCCAAAAGGAGGAATATTCCTTGAAGGCGGCGGCGATCCCATCACAGGAGTCATTTTAGCGGATCAAATCAAATCATTGGATTGGAAAGCCCGTCATCTAAAAATTTTAAAAAAATACAATCCGGAAGATGCTCAAATGGAGGAAATCAATGAAATCATTGACGAATGCCTGGCAAAAATCGCAACGTATCTGACTTGATCTGATCGGCTTGGAGGCAGCGGAAGAATGGAACGTTGTTGAAGGAAAGGCTGCGTTTCCTATCTTTGCAAGACAGCTGAATCGCAGGGCGGAGAGCCAAAAAAATTTCCCACCTCTACACCTTTACATAGATGGGGGAGCGTTTCATCCTCCATCCGCTTGACGCTCCATGCCTCGGGCGCGGTATGATCATTGTCGTCCGCAGCCAAAATACGTTACAATGAAAGCAAATCGGCAACGATTGGAGGGACTAAAATGGCAAGACCGGACGAACGAGTCGTCATCGCGATTGACGGCTATCAATTCAAACGGGCGCGGGAGGCGAAGGAAGGGAAAATTTTCGTCACCTCGCCGATCGGGGCGAACTTCACATTTGACGTCAACGTCATGCGGAAGCTGCTTGAGGCGATCGACCGCGACCCGGCGCTGGCGGAACAGTTCGGGCTTCCTGCGAAAGAAGCAAACGATTGAATCGATACATAGAAAAGGAACGGCCGTTAGGCACCGTTCCTTTTTTCGATTAGGCGCGCCCTTGCCACGCCGCCCGCTCGCGGCCGAACGGATCGTCTTCCACATGGCTTGCGGCGGAAAAGACGAACGCCGGCTTGCGCTCATTCGTATACGCCGGCCACTCTTCCGGCAAGTGATCGCCGTTTGGATTGCCCGTGCGGGCGAACGAAAGCCAAGCATAATGCATTTCGTTGGCGATCGCCTCGCGCTCCGGCCGATTGCCGATAAAGTTTGCAACTCCAGGCTGGTGGAGATTATGAAACACAAACGGCAGCTCGAGCGCGTGGCATGCTTTCAGCTGCCCGCCAAACACCGGCGTTTCATAGTCAAACCGGTACATGTACACATCCGCCCCGCAAGCCGCCTTTGCGTCCGCCGTCCGCAGCATCCCCTCGACAAACACACGGTACGTCATGATGCGAAGCCACTTTTGCCAGGCGGGCGCTGACGGCTCCGCCGTTTCTGCATAATAGCGAATCGCCGCCTCCGGCACGGGCCCGACTTCACGGTTGATCCGGTCAAGCAGTTCTTTTTCGCCAAGCTTTGTCCACGATGGATCCGTCAAGGTAAACAAGTTGTACTCGTCTTTCGTCACCCCGATGAGAATCGGAATGTCTTTCCCTTCCCCATCTTGAAGCGCTTCAATCGGATGGCAGCGCAACACGCGGCCATCCACGACCGGACCGTACATGACGCCCGGTCCGAGCGACAGCGCCGCTTGCAGCAACTCCGCCGCCGGAATCGACAACAGCCGGTCACGGTCGCCCGGACGGATGCCGGCCTTATCGAGAATGCGCTCGGTCATCGCCATGGCCGTCTCCGGCGAACGGAGGAGAAGCGAACCCGAACCGCTTTGCAAGATGGCGCGGTGAAACAGCCCCCTCGCTTCCGGCAGCGACAACAGCACGCCGACGCTCGCCGCTCCGGCCGATTCACCGAAAATCGTAATGTTGTCCGGATCGCCGCCAAACGCCTCAATGTTCTCTTTCACCCAGCGCAATGCCGCCACTTGGTCCAAAATGCCGAGATTCCCCGCTTGGGAGTAAGCTTCGCCAAACATATCGCCAAGATGCAAAAAGCCAAACACGTTCATTCGGTAGTTGATCGTCACGACGACGACATCGCCGTGTTTCGCGAACGCCGTCCCGTCATACCACGGCGAAGAACCCGAACCGAACAAAAAGGCGCCGCCGTGAATCCAAACGAGCACCGGCCGCTTCTTCCCATCGGCCGCCGGCGACCAAACGTTCAAGTACAGCCCATCTTCGCTCGGCGCCTCATTCATCCGCCCGAGCAATCCGCTGAAAATCGGATCCGACGGCTGCATGACCACGGGGCCAAACGCGGTCGCCTCCCGCACTCCGTCCCACGCCTCCGGCGGCTCCGGCGGAAGGAACCGCCGCTCGCCGACCGGCGCTTTCGCATACGGAATTCCTTTCCAAACGAAAACGCCTTCATTCATCCCCCCGCGCAACCGCCCATATCGCGTCTCCACAACCGTTTGCTCCATCCCCATCCCCCTAAATATTCAAATGATTCAAAAAATATTATAAACGAACGATCCGCTTGCGTCCATCGCTTCGCTCCTATACGAGATGATTCCACGCCGCACGGCCGTACCGCAGCCTGTTTGAGGAGAAAAGATGACAGCTGCCTAAACAGGCAGTAAAGGAACGGATCAAAATGAACCAAATTGTTTCACTTATTATTGTAGAAGAGCTCGAGCAAGAAGAAGAAGAACAGGCAAGTACAACTTTTGATAAAGAGTCAAAGCTTTTTCTTTTAATCGTTTGGTCGTGCTTTTTTAGGAAAAATTAAATTAGTAATTGTCCCTAATAATAAAGCACCAATTAATGCCGCGAAAAAAGATTTTATTATAGGTGCAACTATTCCGTTAACTGGGTAAAAATTAGACTTTTTTCTACAAACTATGCCACTTGACTTTGTCTAATCATGAGACGTGGAGCGTTTTAATCTTCACTCGCAGCTTTCCTGAATGCATCGAGGCATCTTTATCACCGCCAGCCATTCGGCACCCTTTTGCCCCCCATCAAAACAACAGGCGCCCCCGCCGTTTTGGGGACGCCTGTTTCCGTCATTTTTTCAAATTGTAAAACGAACGGATGCCTTGGTAAATCGCCGTACTGCCGAGTTCATCCTCGATGCGGAGCAGCTGGTTGTATTTCGCGACGCGGTCGGTGCGCGACGGCGCTCCGGTTTTGATTTGGCCGGCGTTCGTTGCGACAGCGATGTCGGCGATCGTGCTGTCTTCCGTTTCGCCGGAGCGGTGCGAGACAACGGCCGTATAGCCGGCGCGTTTCGCCATTTCGATGGCGTCAAACGTTTCGGTGAGCGTGCCGATTTGGTTCACTTTGATCAAAATCGAGTTCCCGACGCCTTTTTCAATGCCTTCGGCCAATTTTTTCGTGTTCGTCACAAACAAGTCGTCGCCGACAAGCTGCACTTTTTTGCCGAGCCGCTCGGTGAGCAGTTTATGCCCTTCCCAGTCGTTTTCATCGAGCCCGTCTTCGATCGAGATGATCGGGTATTTCGATACAAGTTCTTCATACCAAGCGACCATTTCTTCCGACGTTTTGACGACGCCTTCGCCTTCGAGATGATATTTGCCGTCTTCTTTGTTATAGAGCTCGGACGACGCGACGTCCATCGCCAGCATCACTTGTTCGCCCGGTTTGTAGCCCGCTTTTTCGATCGCTTCAATGATCGTTTGCAGCGCTTCTTCGTTCGATTTCAAGTTCGGGGCAAAGCCGCCTTCATCGCCGACCGCCGTGTTGTAGCCTTTCGCTTTCAACACCGCTTTTAAGCTGTGGAAAATTTCCGCCCCCATGCGCAGCGCTTCGCGGAAGCTTTCCGCGCCGACCGGCATGATCATAAATTCTTGAATGTCGACGTTGTTGTCGGCATGCGCGCCGCCGTTTAAAATGTTCATCATCGGCACCGGCAGCGTTTTGGCGTTAAAACCGCCCAAGTATTGGTACAATGGCAAACCAAGTTCATCCGCCGCTGCGCGCGCGACCGCAAGCGATACGCCTAAAATCGCATTCGCGCCAAGCTTGCTTTTGTTTTCCGTGCCGTCGAGTTCAATCAATTTGCGGTCGATCGCCACTTGGTCGGTCACTTCTAGGCCGATGATTTCCGGCGCGATCACTTCGTTGACGTTTTCGACCGCTTTTAACACCCCTTTGCCAAGGTAGCGGTGTTTGTCGCCGTCGCGCAGTTCGACCGCTTCATATTCCCCGGTCGAAGCGCCGCTCGGCACCAAAGCGCGGCCGAAGCCGCCGTCTTCCGTATACACTTCCACTTCCACCGTCGGGTTGCCGCGCGAATCAAGCACTTCGCGCGCATACACATCGATAATGGCAGACATGTGGACACACTCCTTTTCCTGTCGTATTGTTTCCTCAATCGAATCGTTTATTTGACAATGAGCGATTTTCCGGTCATTTCTTTCGGCTGCGGCAAGCCGAGCAAATCGAGCATCGTCGGGGCTAAATCGCCTAAAATGCCGCCGTCTCTAAGCTTGATGCCTTTTTTCGTCACGATGACCGGCACCGGATTCGTTGTATGCGCCGTTTGCGGCTTGCCGTCCGGCGTCAGCACTTCATCGGCGTTGCCGTGGTCAGCGGTGATGATGGCGACGCCGCCTTTTGCCAAAATGGAATCGACGACTTTGCCGAGGCATTCGTCGACCGCTTCGACCGCTTTGATCGTCGGCTCGAGCTTGCCGGAATGGCCGACCATATCCGGGTTGGCGTAGTTCAAAATAATCGCATCGTACTTATCGGCTTCAATTTCCTTGAGCAAAGCATCCGTCACTTCGTAGGCGCTCATTTCCGGTTTTAAGTCGTACGTCGGCACTTTCGGCGAGTTGATTAAAATCCGATCTTCACCCGGGAACTTCTCCTCGCGGCCGCCGCTCATGAAAAACGTCACGTGCGGGTATTTTTCCGTTTCCGCGATGCGCAGCTGGCGCAAGCCATGCTGTGACAGCACTTCCCCGAGCGTGTTGTCAAGGTTCGTCGGCTTGAATGCCACGTACCCTTTCACCGTTTCGCTGAAGTGCGTCAAGCAGACGAAGAACAAATGCTTCGGATGTTTCGGGCCGCGGTCAAACTCGCGGAAATCTTCGTTCGTAAACGTGTTCGAAATTTGAATCGCACGGTCGGGGCGGAAATTATAGAAAATAATCGCGTCGTTGTCTTGGATCGTCGCCACCGGCGAGCCGTCTTCACGGACGATGACCGACGGCAGGACGAATTCGTCGTAAATGCCGTGCTTGTACGAGTCCTCGATGCACTCGAGCGGATCGCGATATGTCGGGCCTTCGCCGTACACCATCGCCCGGTACGCCTTTTCGACCCGGTCCCAACGCTTGTCGCGATCCATCGAGTAGTAGCGGCCGGACAATGTCGCGATTTCGCCGACGCCGTACTCCTTGATTTTTTCTTGCAGCTCTTTGATGTATTGCGACGCCGTTTGCGGGCCGACGTCACGGCCGTCCAAAAAGCCGTGGATGTACACGCGCTTGACGCCTTCTTTCGCCGCTAAGCGCAAGAGGGCGTACAAATGGTGAATATGGCTGTGCACGCCGCCGTCAGAAAGCAAACCGAACAAGTGAAGGCTCGTTCCGTGCTGCTTCACATGGTTCATCGCCGCCAAAAACGTTTCGTTCCGGTCAAACTCACCTTCGCGGATGGCGATGTTCACTCTCGTTAAGCTTTGGTACACAATGCGGCCGGCGCCGATGTTTAAATGCCCGACTTCCGAGTTGCCCATCTGTCCTTCCGGAAGCCCAACCGCCTCGCCGCACGCTTTCAACGTCGCATGCGGGTATTCGTTCCAATAGCGGTCAAAGTTCGGTTTGTTCGCTTGGGCGACCGCATTGCCGTACGTTTCTTCGCGCAGCGCAAACCCGTCCAAAATGATGAGTGCCACTGGTTGTTTACTCATGGCGACCCGCCTCCACCAATTGCAAGAACGAAGCCGGCTCGAGGCTCGCCCCACCGACTAAGGCGCCGTCGATATGCTCTTGCGCCAAAAAGTCGCCGATGTTGTCCGGTTTGACGCTGCCGCCGTATTGAATGCGGATCGCTTCCGCCGCTTCCCGGCCAAACAGGCGCGAGACGACCGAGCGGATATGGCCGCACACCTCGTTGGCGTCTTCCGCCGTCGACGATTTGCCCGTTCCGATCGCCCAAATCGGTTCGTAAGCGATGACCGCTTCCTTCACTTGATCGGGCGTCAAGCCGGCGAGCGCTTTTTCCACTTGCAACGCGACAACGGCGTTCGTCTGCCCGGCTTCCCGCTCCTCGATCGTTTCCCCGCAGCAAACGATCGGCGTCAAGCCGCGGGTGAAGGCCGCCAACACTTTTTTGTTCACGGTCTCATCCGTTTCCGCAAACATTTGCCGGCGCTCGGAATGGCCGAGGATGACGTATGTGACGCCGAGGTCTTTGAGCATGACCGGGCTCACTTCGCCGGTGTACGCCCCTTGGTCGGCAAAATGCATGTTTTGCGCCCCGATTTGTAAATCCGTTCCTGTTGCCGCTTGCACCAACCGATCCAAAAAGAGAAACGGCGCGCAAACGACGGAATCGACTTCGTCCGCCGGCGGCACGAGCCCTTTTACTTCCTCGACAAATTGAACAGCTTCCGCCAATGTTTTATGCATTTTCCAGTTGCCTGCAATGATGCGTTTTCTCATCGTTCACCCTTCCTTTCGACGGGCGGTGTCAGCCGCCGTGCACCGCGGGTCATTTGTCTTGCAGCGCGACAACCCCTGGCAGCTGTTTCCCTTCCATAAATTCGAGCGACGCACCGCCCCCGGTGGAGATATGATCCATTTTGTCCGCCAAGCCGAATTTCTCAACCGCTGCCGCCGAATCGCCGCCGCCGATGACCGAATACGTGTCGGGCGCTTCCGCCAGCGCTTGTGCGACCGCTCTTGTCCCATGGGCAAACGCATCCATTTCAAAGACGCCCATCGGGCCGTTCCAGACGACGAGCTTCGATTGACGAATGACATCGCGGTACAATTCGCGCGTTTTCGGGCCGATGTCGAGCGCCTCCCAGTCGCCCGGAATGGCGTCAATCGGCACGACTTTTGTATTGGCGTCGTTCGCAAACCGGTCCGCTACGACGACGTCGACCGGCATATAGAAGCGGACGCCTTTTTCTTTCGCCTTTTCCATAAACGATTTCGCCAATTCGATTTTATCTTCCTCAAGCAGCGACTTGCCGACGTCATGGCCGAGCGCTTTCACAAACGTGTACGCCAGCCCGCCGCCGATGATCAAGTTGTCGACTTTTTCAAGCAAATTGTCGATGACGCCGATTTTGTCCTTCACTTTCGCGCCGCCGATGATCGCCGTAAACGGGCGGTCCGGATTCGAGAGCGCTTTGCCGAGCACTTCGAGTTCTTTTTCCATCAAAAACCCGGCCACCGCCGGCAAGTAATGGGCGATCCCTTCCGTCGACGCATGGGCGCGGTGGGCGGCGCCGAACGCATCGTTGACGTATAGATCGGCAAGCTCCGCGAACGCTTTCGCCAGCTCGGGATCGTTTTTCTCCTCACCCGGATAGAAGCGGACGTTCTCAAGCAGCAACACGTCACCTTCGTTTAAGTTGGCCACCGCGGCCTTCACCTCGTCGCCGACCGCTTCATTCGTTTTCGCGACCGGGCGTTCAAGCAGTTCGCCGAGCCGCTTGGCAACGGCATCCAAGCGCAATTCTTCGACCACTTTTCCTTTCGGGCGGCCGAGGTGGCTCGCCAAAACGACTTTCGCCCCGTGGTCGATCAAATAGCGGATCGTCGGCAGCGCCGCGCGGATGCGCGTGTCATCGGTGATCGCGCCTTCTTCCATCGGCACGTTGAAATCAACGCGGCAGAAGACGCGCTTCCCTTGGACATCCACGTCGCGGATCGTCTTCTTGTTCATCGTTCCAGCCCCCTTTAACCATGGTGTTGACAAAGGAAAAGGAGTGGGGATCATTTCCCCGCTCCCCTCCATTTCCCTATTATAGACTTGAACGGACGGAAAACTCAATGCCGAGCCCGTCTTACAGCCCTTTCGAAGCGATGTACGCCGCCAAGTCGACGACGCGGTGCGAGTAGCCCGTTTCGTTGTCATACCACGAAACGACTTTCACCATTTTGCCTTCGATGACCATCGTCGAGAGCGCATCGATCGTCGACGATGCCGGATTGCCGTTGTAGTCGCGCGACACAAGCGGCTCTTCGTTGTAAGCCAAAATGCCTTTTAATTCGCCTTCTGCAGCTGCTTTCAAGGCGGCATTGACTTCTTCAACCGTTACTTCTTTTTCCAGTTCGGCGACCAGGTCAACGACCGACACGTTCGGCGTCGGCACGCGCATCGCCATGCCGTTCAGTTTGCCTTTCAATTCCGGCAAAACGAGCGCAACAGCTTTCGCCGCCCCGGTCGTCGTCGGGATGATCGATTCCGCCGCCGCCCGTGCCCGGCGCAAGTCTTTATGCGGCAAGTCCAAAATTTGTTGGTCGTTCGTATACGAGTGAACCGTCGTCATCATGCCGCGGACGATGCCGAATTTTTCGTGCAGCACTTTCGCAAACGGCGCCAGGCAGTTCGTCGTGCACGACGCGTTCGAAATGACATGGTGGCTTTTCGGGTCGTATTTGTCATGGTTGACGCCCATGACGATCGTAATATCTTCGTTTTTCGCCGGAGCGGAAATGATCACTTTTTTCGCGCCGGCTTCCAAATGTTTCGCCGCATCTTCCCGTTTCGTGAAGCGGCCGGTCGACTCGACGACGATCTCAACGCCGATTTCGCCCCACGCCAAGTTGGCCGGGTCGCGTTCCGCTTTGACGATGATTTCTTTGCCGTTCACGACCAAGTTGTTGCCGTTCACCGACACTTCCGCGTCAAGCTGGCCATGGACGGAGTCGTATTTCAACAAATGCGCCAACGTATTCGCATCCGTTAAATCGTTCACCGCCACCACTTCAATGTCCGGGTTTTTCAATGCCGCGCGGAACACGTTGCGCCCGATGCGGCCAAATCCGTTGATCCCGATTTTTACTGCCATCGTTGGTTCCTCCTTATGATTTGGATTGTATCGGCAAGGGACTTGACTCCCCTACTAACGCTTTCGCGGCGCCTTCGTCCGTCACCAACAGCGAACGGGGGGCCTGCTTCATGTAGGCGCGAATGGCTTTCGCCTTCGACGCCCCTCCGGCGACGGCGATGACATGCTCGACATGCGGGAGGTGTTCGAGTTGAATGCCGACCGTTTTCACTTTATGGACGACGTCGCCATGTTCGTTAAAATAGTAGCCGAACGCCTCGGCGACCGCATGGCGGGCGATGATGTTCTCCATCTCTGCAGGCGGCGTCTTCCGCCGCTTCGCCATCGTCACCGCTTCGCCGATGCCGTGGACGACCATGCGGCACGATTGGATGAGCTCAAGCACTTCCTTCACCGCCGGTTCTTCGACGAGCGACGCGTACGCTTCATCGCTCAGCTGGTCAGGGACATGGAGAAGCCGGTAACGGCCGGCCGCTCTTTCCGCCATCTTGGCGCAAATCGTGTTCGCCTGGTTCCCGACATCCTCGCCAAGGCCGCCGCGCGCCGGTACGAACAACACATCGCGAATCTTCGAATCCGGCGTCATCATCTCCGCAACCGCCGCCATCGTCGTGCCGCCAGCCACGGCAACGATGTCCCCGGGTTCAAGCAGTTCCTTCATGCAGGCAACACACGCTCTTCCCATTTCTTTTTTTACCCATGGGAAACGATCGCTATCCCCGGCGACGACAATCACGCGCGGAATGCCGAGCTTTCGCTGCAACGCGGATTCCAGCTCTTTGAGCCCGAGCGCTTCCCGCATCAAATCATTGAGCGCATGAAGGAGCTCTTGGCCTTCTTCCGTCAGCCGCATGCCCGACACATCGGCGGAGAGCAAGTTTTGCCCTTTCAAAAACTCCGTTTCCGACCGGAGCACCCGCTCGCTCATGCCGAGGCTCGCCGCCAGCGCCCGCCGTCCGATCGGCGCCATGAGCGAAATGGAATGCAAGATTTCGTATCGCTTTTGCATAACATCAAGCAAGTCGGGCGATAATTTTTTTAATGCCTCTAATAACGGTTGCATCGATCCTTCTCCTCAGCGGAACATAGGGACGTGTTTTGTCCCGGTATGACATATTATGTCCCGCAAATCGATAAAAAATCCCTCCCGCGTCAATTTCATTATAGCAGGAGGAAACAGACGGTTCAACTTTTTCGCGCCTGCCGCAACCGCTTTCTTATCGTTTCTTTTTCAATCATCCCGTATCCGATTTCTTCGCCGTCCAGCTCGACGACCGGAATCATCAATTGGTATTTCTCAAGAAGCGCATCGTCTTGGTAAATGTCGATTTCCTCCATTGTAAACGGATCATCCGCCTGCAGTTCTGCCAAAACCGCTTTTGCCTTGTCGCAAAGCGGGCAGTTTGTTTTCGTGTACAACCGAATGTGCATCACGTTCTCCCTTTCCTTCACCGTCCGCATCAAGCTCCGGTATATTGCTTTCGCTTCGCCGAAGAGGGGATGCGCAGCTGCTCGCGGTATTTGGCGACCGTGCGGCGTGAAATGGCGATGCCGTGCCGGTCGCGAAGCAAATCGGCGAGCTGCTGGTCGGAAAGCGGCGCCCGCGGGTCTTCCGCCGCGATCAGCTCTTGGATGATCGCTTTCACCTGGGTCGAGGAAGCCGCCTCGTCTGTTGCATGGACTGTAGCCGCGCTCGAAAAAAAGCGGCGCAGCTCGATCGTGCCAAACGGCGTTTGCACATATTTATGACGCACCGCGCGGCTCACCGTCGATTCATGCACCCCAAGCTCCTCGGCCACCTCGCGCATCGTCATCGGTTTGAGCGCGGAAAGCCCGAACTCCAAACACGGACGCTGGCGCTCCACGATGACCGCCATAAGCTGAAGCAGCGTCTGCTTTCGCTGCTCGAGGCTTTTCGCGAGCCACGTAAACTGCCGGTATTTTTCCTTGATAAACTGTTCGGCATGCCGGTCGCCGGATGCGGCAATGCGCCGCTCGTACTCCCGGTTCCATCCGAGCTCCGGATGGATGTCATCGTTGTAGGCGACCATCCAGTCTCCATCCGCTCCCCGGGTGACGATGACATCCGGCACAACGAAAGGCGGTGTGTCGCTCGAATAGTGAATGCCCGGACGCGGTTCGAGCGAGCGGATGAACTCGAAGACGCGCTGCAAATCGCCAAGGCCGACGCCGAGCTGCTTGGCCAGCGTTTTCCACGACTTTTCCGCAAAGGGAACAAAATGGTCGCGGACGATCGTTTCCGCCAGCTCGTCGCGCTCCGGAAGACGTTCAAGCTGCAGCAAAAGGCATTCCGCCAAATCGCGGGCGCCGACTCCCGGCGGGTCGAGCGACTGGACAAGGCGCAGCCCCCGCTCCATCTCTTGTTCCGACGCGGAAAATCGCGCGGCCAGTTCCGCAAGCGGCGCGCGCAAATAGCCGTCCTCATCGAGCGAGGCAATGAGATAGCGGACGATGCGCTCTTCCCGATCGGCCAGCTTCAACGAAGGCAGCTGAGAAAGCAAATGGCCAACGAGCGTCTCCCTGCGGGCGCCGATGTTCTCAAGCCACTGCTTTTGGTCCCGTTCCGCCCGGTTGGACCGCTGCCGCACCCGGCTGCGGCGAATTTCCAAAAACGGGTTTTCCAACGACCGTTCATATAAAAACGCTTCCAAATCGACCGCGGAATACTGCAGCAGTTCAATCGCCTGCACAAGCTCCTTTGTCAGCGACAACTGCAGCCGCTGCTCTTGCCATAACTCCGCCCTCATCGTCACGCCCCCTTTTCTTTTATTGTACACGACGGGAGGGGGAGGGGGTAGGAGAAATTTTTGACGGTGCTTCTGAAAGGGCTGCAAGGCCGCTTTCCAAAACGAAAAACAGCTGTCGTTTCCCATGCGAAGCGCCCCTCGGCAGAACAGCAACCATATATCGTTTTTGTCGAGGCGCAAATCCATGCAAAAAGGCGGAGCAAGCTTACGGCAATAGGTTTTTTTATTGCTGGATTATTGATTTTTGGGATTTACGAACAGAAATATAGCCATCCAATTTATTCTTTATTTAATCCTGTAGATGAGCAAATTCACTAACATAAATTTACAACCAAACAAAAAAGGAGACATGAACCAGACTCCTTGGGTAAAATAGATGTGCCAACCAACCACTCACACAAGGAGGTTCAGTCTCATGAATAGATTAGCACATCATCAAGGAATCCACAAGTTTTTCCTAGCGTTAGGGTTGGCGTTGCATTTCTCCAAACTTTTTCGGATTCTATCGTTTTTTTGGGATTCCCAAAAAATGAAAAACGACCGCAAATGCGGTCGCATCAAGGAGTTTGAGAATTTTAATCCGAACTGATCGGATAGCAGTAGCGCCCTCGGCAGGATTCGAACCCACGCTAAGAGAACCGGAATCTCTCGTGCTATCCACTACACTACGAGGGCATGTTCACTTGTTGTTCCGTGCATGTTCTATTATAGCAGGATCGAACAAAAATGCAAGAGGGAAATGCAATAAAAAAATCGGAAACAGTAGGATGCTCTTTCCATCGCTTAAAGCGTGTTTGAAAAAATCCAAAAGCGGTTATGATGAAAAGAGGGATGACTGCCGCTAACCGAGAATATATTATAGAAATGAATGGGAAAAGACGTTTTGTTTGACCTTCATTGACCATTCATGTATGATTAAGGCGTACATATTGATCCATAGGATGGAAAAGGAGGCGTTTTTCATGTATTTGATCCCGACTGTCATCGAACAGACGAACCGCGGGGAGCGAGCGTACGACATTTATTCACGCTTGCTGAAAGACCGAATTGTTTTCCTTGGCAGCCCGATCGACGACCAAGTGGCCAACTCGATCGTGTCGCAGCTGTTGTTTTTGGCGGCGGAAGACCCGGACAAAGATATTTCCTTGTACATCAACAGCCCGGGCGGCTCGATCACAGCCGGCCTGGCGATTTACGACACCATGCAGTTCATCAAGCCGGACGTATCGACGATTTGCATCGGCATGGCGGCATCGATGGGCGCGTTTTTGCTTGCCGCCGGTGCGAAAGGAAAACGGTTCGCCTTGCCAAACAGTGAAATCATGATCCACCAACCGCTCGGCGGCGCCCAAGGGCAAGCGACGGAAATCGAAATCGCAGCGAAACGCATTTTGTTCTTGCGCGACAAATTGAACCGCATTTTATCGGAAAACACCGGCCAGCCGATCGAGGTGATCGAGCGCGATACGGACCGCGACAACTTTATGACCGCGCAAAAAGCAAAAGAATACGGCATCATTGACCGCGTGCTGACGCGCGCTGATGAAAAATAAAATGAAAAGCAAAAGGCTGCTTCCGGCAACAACGGAGCAGCCTTTTCCATTCCTTTCCCCGCCAGCCTTCCACGCCGCTTTACTTTTCCTTTTGCACATAGGCGGCGAGCTTTTCGATCGCTTCTTGCTCGTCCGGACCGTCGGCAATGAGCGTGATCACCGCTCCATGGCCGATGGCGAGGCTCATTAAGCCCATAATGCTTTTCGCGTTGACCCGTTTTCCGTCTTTCTCCAAAAAGACGTCTGCCGAGAAGCGGTTCGCTTCTTGGACGAACAACGCCGCCGGGCGCGCCTGCAGCCCGGTTTTTAATTTCACTTCCACTTGTTTTTCAACCACTCTCCATCTCCCCTTTACAGCGATTTATGGAAATCGACCGGCTTTCCCGCCCGCAGCCGCTCTGCGATCTCGTCGATTTTGCGGAGGCGATGGTTGATGCCGGATTTGCTGATTTTTCCGCCGGCAACCATCTCCCCGAGCTCTTTCAACGTCACATCTTGATGCTCGATGCGAAGTTTCGCGATTTCCCGCAGCTTTGCCGGCAGCGAATCAAGGCCGATCGTTTCGTCGATGTAACGGATGTTCTCGACCTGGCGGAGCGCGGCGCCGATCGTCTTGTTTAAATTGGCCGTCTCGCAGTTGACGAGCCGATTGACCGAGTTGCGCATATCGCGGACAATGCGAATGTCCTCAAAGCGGAGCAACGCTTGGTGGGCGCCGATGATGTTCAAAAACTCGGCGATTTTTTCCGCCTCTTTTAAATACGTAATAAACCCCTTTTTCCGTTCCAACGTTTTCGCATTTAAAAAAAAGTGGCTGTTCATCAGTTCACATAACGCCCGGTTATGCTCCTCATACAGCGAAAAAATCTCTAAATGGTATGATGACGTCTCCGGATTGTTGACCGAACCGCCAGCTAAGAACGCGCCGCGCAAATACGAGCGCTTGCAGCATTTTTTCTTGACGAGCTCCGGGGAAATGTCATGGATGAGCGAAAAATCGCCGTTTACAATGTGGAGCTCGCGAAGCAAAGAGGCCGCACCGTCTGTGACGCGGACGATGTAGACGTTATTTTTTTTCAGACGCATTTTCTTGCGGACAAACAGCTCAACTGCGACATCGTAGCCCTTTTTCAATAACGTATAAATGCGCCGAGCGATCGCCGCATTTTCTGTCTGGACATCGACCGCCATCCGCCCGCCGGAAAACGACAGCGAACCGTTCATGCGCAAAAGCGCCGACAGCTCCGCGCGCAAGCAACAAGGCTTCACCTCTAAATGGGTCAATTCCTTTTTCGTTTCCGATGCAAAAGACACGATTGCCTCACCTCCATTCGTTCCCCGCATCCGGCCGGTTGGAGGTGCCTAATCTTCGGCGCGTCCATAGGAAGCGTCGCCGCCCATTGCGCGGCCTGCTCAGCCCCCGCCTTTAACAGTGAGGGAGAAGCCCGAGAAGGAGGGCGGCAACTTTCGCCGTATTATGGCGAATCACCCCATCTTCATACGCGACAATATCGTCGCGGATGACTTGCAGGGAAAGCCCGCTGCTGTCGTCACGCACCGGCTCGGCCCGCTCCGCCTCATAGCGGCGGCGGATCGCTTCCGGGATCGCTCCGCTGTTGATGATCACGGCATCCAAAAACGGGCCGCCAAGATGGGCGTGAAGCGCCTCCACATGGTCGCTCACCGTATAGTGCGGCGTCTCGCCGGCCTGGGTCATGATGTTGCATATATATACTTTTTTCGCCTTCGCCTTGCATACTTCCTGCCCGATTTTCGGCACGAGCAAGTTTGGCAAGATGCTTGTGTACAAGCTGCCCGGGCCGATGACAATCAAATCGGCGCGGCGGATGGCGTCGACCGTCTCCGGCAGCGGCTCAACGTCCTTCGGGGTTAAAAACACCCTCTTAATTTTTTTTCCCGCCTTAGGGATTTTTGACTCGCCGGAGACGATGGAGCCATCTTCCATCTCTGCGTGCAAGACGACGCTTTTGTTCGCCGCCGGCAGCACTTGGCCGCGCACGTTCAACACTTTGCTCATCTCGCGGATCGCTTTCACAAAATCGCCGGTAATCGACGTGAGCGCTGCCAAAATCAAATTGCCGAGCGAATGGCCGGATAAGCCGTTGCCGTTTTGAAAACGGTGCTGGAACAGCTCGACAATGAGCGGTTCGACGTCAGACAGCGCGGCCAACACGTTGCGGACATCTCCAGGCGGCGGGATGTGCAGCTCATCGCGCAGCCGCCCGGAACTTCCGCCGTCATCGGCGACGGTGACAATGGCGGTCAAGTTCAGTTCATGCTGCTTCAACCCTCTCAGCAACACAGGAAGCCCAGTGCCGCCGCCGATGACGACCAATTTCGCTGCTCGTTCGTTCCTCATCGGTGTGTTTCCTTTCTCCTCTCCATGTCCCGGTGCGAGACAACCGTTTTATAATCGGCCGAAAAATGGCGGGCAATGTATTCTGCGAGCGCCACCGACCGGTGCTGGCCGCCCGTGCAGCCGATGGCGATCACCAGCTGGCTTTTCCCTTCGCGCTGGTAATACGGAAGCATAAACGACAACAAGTCGATCAGCTTTTCCAAAAACTTTTGCGTTTCCCCCCACTTGAGCACGTAGGACGATACTTCATCATCCAACCCGGTTTTCGGCCGCATATGTTCGATGTAATGCGGGTTCGGCAAAAAGCGGACGTCAAACACTAAATCGGCGTCAATCGGAATGCCGTATTTAAATCCGAATGACATGACGTTGACCGTAAACCCGGATTGAGCGTGCGACGAGAACTGGCGGATGATTTTCTCCCGAAGCTCGCGCGGCTTCAGTCCGGTCGTATCGTAAATGATTTGCGCCCGCCCTTTCAATTCTTCAAGCAGCTTCCGCTCCAAACGGATTCCTTCAAGCGGGGGCTCGTTCGGCGCGAGCGGATGCGTCCGCCGCGTTTCTTTGTAGCGAGCCACTAACGTCGAGTCTTGCGCATCTAAAAACAAAATTTGCGGGACAACCCACGCCTGCTCGGCCAGCTCATCAAGCGCAGTGAACAAACGGTCGAAAAAATCGCGGCTGCGCAAATCCATGACAAGGGCGACTTTGTTCATTTTGTTCCCGGATTCTTTTACGAGCTCCAAAAATTTCGGCAGCAGCGTCGGCGGCAAGTTGTCGATACAAAAAAAGCCGAGGTCTTCAAAGCTTTGAATCGCGACGGTCTTTCCAGCCCCAGACATGCCGGTGATGATGACGAGCTGAATCGGCTGCATCGCCCCGTTTTGCCCCATCGTCATCTCTCCTCTCCATCAACTCGGATCCAACCGATACGAAAGCAGTTCAAACTCCTCCGTATACACAAACGCGCCGTACATGACCCCTTTTCCTTTCAAGGCGTAGTCCAAAATATGGTAGTCGCCGGGAGCCATCGGCAGCGTCGAAAGCGTCTCCACTTTATGCCAGGCGAGCGTCCCCTCTTCGGAAGACGGCACGTTTTCGCCAATGAAATCGTCGGCGAAAAACGTAAACATCATCCACTCGGATGTTGTTTCGTCCCCATTTTTCATCACGATCGTAAAGACGCCTTTCAGCTCCGGATTCTTCAAGTAGATGCCCGTCTCTTCCCGGTATTCGCGAATGCACGCTTCGCGCACCGTCTCGCCGGGCTCCATTTTGCCTCCCGGGGCGACCCACCAGCCGCGCTTCGGCTTTTGCAGCAGCAGCACTTGGCCGTCTTTATATAATACGCAGTTTGTCACCCGTTGCAATTCATTCACCCCAACCATTCCGCAAACACGCACATGATCACTTTCATTTTACCATAAATAGTTAGGCCGCTCCACCTTCAAACCGTTGGAAACCGTCCTCTTTCCCGCCTGCAAAAAGCCGCCGGGCCCCAACACTCCCTCCACCCAAAAGACGCCCATCCCCAGCCGTTTTAAGAGCGCGGCGAGATGCAAGCGCAAAACAAAAAAGAGACGCGGACAAACGCCCGCGCCAAAAAGGATCTATATAAAAGGGGGTCAATTACTTACTTATAGCATACGACATTTCTATTGCATTCGTGTTACATCTGGGTTAAATCACCATTACCATTTTGTTGCGATTTCGTTACTGGCTCAGCTGACCCCTTGCTTATGAAGCTTTTCTTTCAGTTCCTCGACGTAATGTTGGGCGCTTTGCGCGGCGATGCTGCCGTCGCCGGTAGCCGTCACAATTTGCCGGAGCGTTTTTTCCCGCACATCACCGGCGGCGAAAATGCCCGGCACTTTCGTCTCCATCTTTTCGTTCGTGACGATATAGCCGTTTTCATTCGTGATGCCAAGATTGGCAAACGGCTTCGAGAGCGGCACCATCCCGATGTAAATGAAGACGCCGTCGCACGGAAATTCGCGCTCTTCGCCCGTTTGCGTATGGACGAGCGTCACGCTGCCGACTTTTCCGTCCTTTTCGTTGATTTGTTTCACCGTATGGTTCCAGATGAAATCAATTTTTTCATTGGCGAACGCCCGGTCTTGCAAAATTTTTTGCGCCCGCAGCTTGTCACGGCGGTGGACGATCGTCACTTTATTGGCAAAGCGCGTCAAATAGACGCCTTCCTCGACCGCCGAGTCCCCCCCGCCGACGACGACCAAGTCTTTTCCTTTAAAAAACGCCCCGTCGCACACCGCACAGTACGAAACGCCGCGGCCGCCGAGCTCCGCCTCGCCCGGAACGCCGAGCTTTTTATATTCGGCTCCCGTGGCAATAATGACCGCGCGCGCCTTGTACTCTTTGTCGCCGACGACGACCGTTTTGTACGCCTCGCCGTCGATGATTTCTTTCACGTCGCCATAGGCGTATTCAGCTCCAAATTTTTTCGCATGTTCAAACATTTTCGTCGCCAATTCCGGTCCTAAAATCGTCTCAAAGCCAGGATAGTTTTCCACTTCCTCGGTATTGACCATCTGCCCGCCCGGGACGCCGCGTTCAATCATCAGCGTCGACAAGTTGGCGCGCGATGTATAGACAGCCGCCGTCAGCCCAGCTGGGCCAGCTCCGGCGATAATGACATCGTAAATTTTTTCCTCTGCCACACCGTCCACTCCTTCGCTCGAGAATCATTCCATTTTCATCGTATAGAAGTCGGTTCGCACTGTCTATTGATTTGCTCATGACCATAGTCGGCGCACTTTTTGCACATATTTTCCCACCGTTGCCGCCGAGACGCCGTATTTGGCCGCCATCTCCTTTTGCGTCACTTTCTCTCCTTGCTGCTGGCGCCAAATGTATTCGATCGCCGCCGCCCATGCCGCTCCGTTGGCAAACGATTCGCCATAGGCCGATGGATGAGCAGCCATCGCGAAGGCAAAGCGACAGAGCGCTTCCTTTTCCTCATTATTTACCGAAAGCACATCGACCATGCGGACGATGTTCCCCGCCCAAGCGGACGGGCCATCGGTTAAGCCGAACAAAACATAATCGATAAATGGGCGCAGGCGCGGATCGGCCGGCAAGAGGCGGCACAACGCCAGCGACATCGACGTCTCTTCCGCCTGCGCCGAACGGCTGAATAAGTACAATCCGTACAACCAGTCGGCAAGTTCCCCACCCTCAAACAAGGCCATCATGCGGATGAGTCCTTCATCCATGGCTGATGTCGCCGCCCACGGCTCCTCGCCGCGTTTTTCGGGATGAAGGGTGGTAAGCATCTCCCACATTTGCCGAGCGAGCGGCTCATGGCCAGTATAGTAGGCAGCGCAAGCGAGCCAATAATAAAACGGCCCATCACCGTCAAAGCCTTGTTTATACAAACGGTGCATCCAACGGAACGCCAAATCGAACCGTCCGACAAGCGCAAACGTCGCCCCGAGCTTGTATTGATGCTCGCGAAAAAACGGATACAAACCGGCCAGCGTCTCGCAAAGAGCCGCCACCTGCTCTTCGTCGCGCAAATAGTGGGCAAATACAAGCGCATTGCAAAGCGCATGCAAATTGCCAGGGTCGCGCTTGAGCACTTCACGCACTTTCTGTTTCGCTTTTTCGATATCGCCGCTGTAAAAATAGGCAAGCGCCAAGTTGTTGTGCGCCGCCCAAACGTCCGGATAGCGCGCGACGATCGCCTCGAGCGCCTCAATCGCTTCCGCAAACCGCTCCTCTTCCAGCAAACGGCGGGCGCGCTCCTCAAGCGCCATAAGGTCTTCCTGCTCTTCCGTCCATTCCGGCCCATCGAGCCGAAGCAGCTCAAGCAAGTCGGCGGCATCGTCGGCAAACTCCCCGTCCGGCTCGTGCGTCAAATAGCGTTCGGCGTATTGCCTCGCCTCGCGAAACAGCCCGAGGCAGGCGAAATTGTTCGCCAAAAAATACAAACAGTCGTACATCGTCTCATCCAAATCGTGAATGATTTTCAGCAGCCACTGGTTGGAAAACTGATATTCGCCAAGCTCCGACAGCACAAGGGCAAGCTGCAAGGCAAACGCGGCATCGCGCTCATCCAAGCGGACAGCGCGTTCGAAATATTTTCTTGCCTTCTCCAAGTCGCCCCGGTCGTACGCTTTCATCCCTTTTTTGAAAAAATACTCTCCGTTCTGGATAAACGGCACAATGACCGCTTTTCGTGATGATCGCTTCAGTTGCTTCCCCATTCTGTCCTCCATCGTCCGTAAAATTCGTCGAACAACAGTATACCATATCGGCGGCGAAAACAAGCAAGAAACTTCAGGAATCCGGTTTTTCCGTGCAAAAAAGGAACGCCGGCGCGATGGCAGACGTTCCTTTTTCTCCCCTAACCATCTTGTTATTTTTTCTCGCCCGCTCCCGCCTTTTGCGCGTGCCGCTCGGCAAGCGTCTCAAGCACCGCATCAAGCGGCAGCTTTTGTTCGCGCAGGAGCACAAGCAAATGGTACAGCAAGTCAGCCGCTTCCCATTTCAGCTCGTCATGACTCCGGTTTTTCGCCGCGATAATGACTTCCGCCGCTTCTTCGCCGACTTTTTTCAAAATTTTATCGACGCCTTTTTCAAACAAATACGTCGTGTACGCCCCTTCCGGCCGTTCGGCGTCGCGCTTGGCGATGATCTGTTCGAGCTCGTTCAAAATGGCGAATCGGTCAGCCCGCGGTGTGCGCGCAGCGCCGTCAAGCGAGTGCGCAAAACACGAATACGCCCCCGTATGGCACGCCGGACCGGCCGGCTCGACGAGAACGAGCAGCGCATCGGCGTCGCAGTCGTAGCGGATGTCGACAACGCGCTGGACGTTCCCCGATGTCGCCCCTTTATGCCATAGTTCTTGGCGCGAGCGGCTGTAAAACCATGTTTCTCCGGTCTCCAGCGTTTTCTCGAGCGACTCTTTATTCATATAGGCGAGCGTGAGCACTTCCTTGCTTTGCGCATCTTGGACGATCGCGGGCACGAGCCCGTTGTCGTCAAACCGAATGTCCGCCGTCACCGCACGTTCACCCCTTTTTCTTTTAAGTACGCTTTCACTTGTCCAACCGACGTCTCTTTGTAGTGGAAAATCGATGCCGCCAGCGCCGCATCCGCTTTCCCCTCTTCAAAAGCTTGAAGGAAATGCTCCGCCTTGCCGGCGCCGCCGGACGCAATGACCGGAACGCTGACCGCTTCGCTCACTCTTCGTGTCAACTCAATATCAAAGCCGTTTTTGCCGCCGTCGGCGTCCATGCTCGTTAACAAAATCTCCCCGGCGCCAAGGCGCACCGCTTCCTGCGCCCAAGCGACGACTTCCCATTCCGTCGCGTTGCGGCCGCCGTGCGTATAGACGCGCCATGAGCCAAGCGTTTCATCGTATTTCGCGTCAATGGCGACGACGATGCATTGCGAGCCGAAAAAGTCCGCCCCTTCGGTGATCAATGATGGATGGAGCACCGCGGCGGTGTTGAGCGACACTTTATCGGCGCCGGCGCGCAACATGCGCTTCATATCGTCGAGCGAATGAATGCCGCCGCCAACCGTAAACGGAATCGCAAGCTGGGCGGCGACGCGCTCGACGACATCGACCATCGTCTTCCGCCCCTCATGAGAAGCAGAAATGTCCAAAAACACGAGCTCGTCCGCCCCTTGCTCATCGTACGCCTTCGCGAGCTCCACCGGATCGCCGGCATCGCGCAGCTGAACAAACTGCACCCCTTTGACGACGCGGCCGTCTTTCACATCGAGGCACGGGATGATGCGCTTCGTGATCATCGCTCGTTCACCGCCTTTAACGCTTCCGCGAGCGTAAATTGGTTTGTGTACAGCGCCTTGCCGACGATCGCACCGCCGATGCCGCGCTCAGCCTGTTCATGAAGCGCGCGCAAATCATCAAGCGAGCTGACGCCGCCAGAAGCGATCACTTCTTTCCCCGTCGCCTCGGCCAACCGGACCGCGGCCGCGATGTTCGGGCCTGACAGCGTGCCGTCGGTCGCAATATCGGTGAAAATAAACGTCTCCGCCCCCGCCTCGGCAAGCATTTGCCCGAGTTCTTCCGCTTTCACGTTTGACGTCGCAAGCCACCCTTCTGTCGCCACGAAGCCGTCGCGGGCGTCAATGCCAATCACGATGCGGCGACCGTATTTTTTCAGCATCTCTTTCACAAACGGCGGATCGGCAATGGCCGCGCTTCCTAAAATGACGCGGGCGACCCCGTTTTCCAAATAATACACAATATCCTCTTCCGTCCGGATGCCGCCGCCGACTTGCACACGGACGGAAAGCTTCCGCGCCGCTTCGACAACAAACCGGTCGTTGACGCGCCGCCCTTCTTTCGCCCCGTCCAAATCGACCATATGAATCCATGCCGCCCCTTGGGCGGCGAATTGCTCGGCCATCGCGACCGGCGAATCGCCGTACACCGTTTCTTTATTGTAATCGCCTTGAAGCAAACGAACGCACTTGCCGCCGCGCATATCTATGGCCGGATAAATCGTAAACGCCGCCATCAGCCATTCCCCCTTCCCGTGACGATGCCGACATAATTGTTCAAGATGCTCATGCCGACCGCGCCGCTTTTTTCCGGATGAAACTGTGTGCCAAACACGCAGCCGCGCCCGACGACCGCCGGAACGTCAACGTCATATTCGCTGCTCGCGAGCACGACGTCCTCATCCCCCGGAACGACATAATACGAATGGACAAAATACACATGCCCTTCCTCGACGCCGTCAAGAAGCGGCGACGGACGATGGAAGCGGAGCCGGTTCCAGCCCATATGCGGCACTTTGTACGGCTCGCCGGTTTTCGTGACGCCCGGAAAGCGGACGACACGGCCGTGCAGAAGCCCAAGCCCTTTTGTCGGTCCATTTTCCTCGCTTTCGTCAAACAACAGCTGCATCCCTAAGCAAATGCCAAGCAGCGGCGTGCCGCCTTGAACCGCTTCGCGAATGAAATCCGCTAATCCTGTCTCGTTCAAACTATGCATCGCATCGCGAAACGATCCGACCCCAGGCAAAATGAGCCCGCGCGCCTGCGCCAACACCTCTTTGTCGCCGCTGACCATATACGGGCAGCCGAGCCGCTCGAGCGCTTTGCTGACGCTGTATAAGTTGCCCATGCCATAGTCGATGATCCCGATCATCGTCATCCCATTCCTTTCATTGCAGTGCGTGTCAACCGATCATTCAGCAAACGCCGTTCATCCTTTTGTCGTCGGCGCACGTTTCGCACGCAGACGCCCCTTGGCGTCCGGGTGCATTCCCTTTGCCGCGGAACGTTTTCCGCACAAAGACGCCGTATTCCGGCTCAATTATCCCTTTCGCCGATCCCACCGCTCACGGAGCTCTACAGCATCCCTTTCGTCGACGGCACGCCTTTGACGCGCGGGTCGATCATCGTCGCTTCATCCAACGCCCTCCCGAGCGCCTTAAACACCGCCTCGATCATATGGTGCGTATTGCGCCCGTAATGGACGATGACGTGCAAGTTCATGCGCGCTTCAAGCGCCAGCTTCCATAAAAACTCATGCACGAGCTCGACATCAAACGCGCCGACTTTCGATGACGGAAACTCGCCGCGAAACTCAAAATGCGGGCGGTTGCTCAAGTCGATCACGACTTGGGCCAAGGCGTCATCCATCGGCACAAACGCGTTGCCGTACCGCTTGATTCCTTTTTTGTCGCCAAGCGCCGCTTTGATCGCCTGCCCGAGGCAAATGCCGATGTCTTCAGTCGTATGGTGGTCGTCAATATGCGTGTCGCCTTTCGCCTCAATGCGCAAATCGAACTGGCCGTGTTTCGCAAACAAATCGAGCATATGGGTCAAAAACGGCACGCCCGTTTCCAGTTCCGCCTTCCCTTCGCCATCCAACGAAAGTGATAACTGAATGCTTGTCTCGTTCGTCGTTCTCGCGATCGTCGCTTCCCTTGCCATTATCGTTCCCCTCTTTCTTTTTTCAGCCGCGCTTCCACCGCGCGTGCGTGCGCCTCAAGTCCCTCGAGGCGGGCGAAGGCGGCGATTTTTTCTCCATGTTGTTTCAATGCGGCTTCACTGTAAACGATCACGCTTGATTTTTTCACAAACTCATCGACGCTCAAGCCGCTTGAGAACCTGGCTGTCCCGTTCGTCGGCAGCACGTGGTTCGGCCCGGCGAAATAGTCGCCGACCGGCTCGGAGCTGAAGCGGCCGAAAAACATCGCTCCCGCATGGCGGAGCCGCCCGAGCAACTCCATCGGTTCGGCCGTCATCACTTCCAAATGCTCCGGCGCCAGTTCGTTCACGACATCCACCGCTTCCTCAAGCGTCTCGGTGACGTAAATGGCGCCGTAACTCTCAAGCGCCGCTTGGGCGATGTCGCGGCGCGGCAGCGTCTCCAACTGCCGTTCGACTTCACTCGCCACCGCCAAGGCCAGTTTCATCGACGGCGTCACCAAAATGGCCGACGCCCGCACGTCATGCTCGGCTTGGGACAACAAATCCGCCGCAATCTCATCTGCATGGGCCGTTTCATCCGCGAGCACAACGATTTCGCTCGGCCCGGCGATCATGTCGATCGCCACATGCCCGAACACTTCCCGCTTCGCCAGCGCCACATAAATATTGCCCGGCCCGAAAATTTTGTCAACCGGCCGAATCGTTTCCGTCCCGTAAGCGAGCGCGGCGATCGCCTGCGCGCCGCCGACTTTGTATAGTTCCGTCACGCCGAGTTCATACGCGGCGGCCAGCACCCCAGCCGGGAGCGTGCCGTCTTTGTTTGGCGGCGACGTAATGACAATCCGCTTCACCCCCGCCACTTGTGCGGGAATGACGTTCATGAGCACGGACGACGGATAGGCGGCCGTCCCGCCCGGCACGTACAACCCGACCGCATCGAGCGGCGTCACCTTTTGCCCGAGAATCGTGCCGTCTTCTTTCGTCATCAACCATGATTGGCGCTTTTGCCGCTCATGGTAGTCGCGAATGTTGGCCGCCGCTTCACGAATGATCTCAAGCATTTCCGCGCTCATGGACGCATGCGCGCGCTTCATTTCCTCTTCCGTCACCTTTAGCGAATCCAAGCGGACACCGTCAAACCGTTCTGTATATTCTTTGAGCGCCGCATCGCCGCGGGCGCGCACGGCGGCGATGATATCGAGCACCGCACGCCGCTGTTCCTCCGTTCCGCTTTCAATCGTGCGCCTTAGTGACACGCCGCCTCGGACCCGTTCGATTTTCATCGCCTGTTCTCCTTTCCATCGCCATGCTTCTTCGACCTTTTCACCTGTTCGACATGCGAACATCGTTGGTTCATCGTTGGGCCTTCCACCGCCCAGCGGCAGCTTACCGCTCAGGAATCACCGCCGCCAATCGGTCGACCAACCGCTCAATCGCCCCGCCATTCAGCCGATAGCTCGCCGGATTGACGATGAGGCGCGACGTCACCTCGGCGATCCGTTCGAGTTCCACAAGCCCGTTTTCTTTAAGCGTCCGTCCGGTCGAAACGATATCGACGATCCGGTCGGCCAATCCGATCAGTGGGGCGAGCTCGATCGAGCCGTTTAGGCGGATGATTTCGACTTGCTCGCCTTGTTCGCGAAAATACGTTGACGCGACATTCGGGTATTTCGTCGCCACCCGCGGCGCGATTTCGTTCATCTTGGCGCCGGGCAGCCCGGCGACCGCCAAATGGCAGCGGCTGATTTGCAAATCGAGCAGTTCGTACACATCCCGTTCTTCTTCCATCAACACGTCTTTGCCAGCAATGCCCAAATCAGCGACCCCATGCTCGACATAGGTAACCACATCCATCGGTTTCGCCAAAATAAAGCGCATCTGTTCCTCCGCCACCTCGATCACGAGCTTGCGCGACTCGGTAAATTCCGGCGGCAGCTGGTAATCGGCCTGGCGGAGAAGTTCGACCGCCTCTTCAAAAATGCGCCCTTTTGGCATGGCAATCGTCAGCATCGTTCTTCCTCCTTGCTTCTTGTCATCAGGCGGCCGGGCCGCCACCTGACTTCTCTTTCCTCACAGGCGCCTCGTTCCGAAGCCCGATGGCCTGCATAGATCAACTCCAACGGAACGCGCGGAGCGGTCTTATCCGTCCATCGGGTTCCAACCTTTCTTTCCTCCATCCTACAGCGTCGGCGGCACACCGTCCAATGTTCCATTCGTTTTCATAAACATGTGCGCATCTTGTCGGGCCATTTTCATGCTTGGGTGGAGGGCGAAACTCGTTCATGGAACGTTTCCGTCCTCGTTTTACCCGCCTTTTTCACTCCTCACTGCCCGCTGCGGCCAAGCAAATAGACGATCGACCGATAGCGCTGGCTGTAGGCGTCAATATCGCCAATGCCGGCGATATGCTGCAAGACAACGCGCTTGCCTTCCGCCCGTTTCGCTTTCGCCAGCTCCACCGCTTCCGCAAGCCGCTCCTGACTGAACACGATGCACTCGATGTCGCCGCGCACATCCGTTTCCCCGATCGCCTCGATCAACCGGTCGACGCGCAAGCCAAACCCCGTGGCCGGCGCCGGTCGCGAAAACTTCGCCAATAAATCATCATACCGGCCGCCGTTGCCGATCGGGAATCCAACTTGCTCAGCGTACACTTCAAACAAAATGCCCGTGTAGTAGCTCATATGGCTGACCAACGCCATATCGAGCTTCACCGCCTCGGCCACTCCGTACGTACGAAGCGCCGCCATGAGCGCCGCCAGCTCATCGGCCGCCCGCCGTCCTTCCTCGCTCGTCACCAGCGTTTTCGCCGTCTCGAGCGCCGCCGCACCGCCGCGCAACGAAAGAAGATCCAACAGCCGTTTTTGATCGATCGACGAAAGCGGCAGCGACTTCACGTGTTCGCGGTAGCCGACGTAATTTTTTTCATATAAGAAACGGCGCAATACACTCGCCCGCTCTTCATTCCCTAAAATCTCCAAAAACAGCGCATTGACATAGCCGATATGACCGACCGCCACCGAAAAGCGCCCGAGTCCAGCCCGTTTCAGCAGCGAGACCATCAAACTGATCACTTCGGCATCAGCCGTCACCGTGCCGTCGCCGATCAGCTCGACGCCAATCTGTTCGAACTCCGCCGGCCGACCCCCTTCGCGCTGCTGGGCGCGGAACACATTGGCGTTGTACGCCAGCCGGAGCGGATTGCCGTCTTCATACAACCGCGACGCCGCCACCCGGGCGATCGGCGCCGTCATATCAGGTCGGAGCACGAGCGTATGCCCTTGCTGATCGAGGAGCTTAAACAGCCGATGATCGGCAATCGCCGACGCCGCCCCGACCGTTTCATAATACTCAAGCGTCGGCGTTTCAATAAACTCGTACCCCCAGCGCTCAATTTCTTCCGCCATCACCGAGCGCACTTGCTTTTTCAACTCATATAAAAACGGCAGCGTATCGCGCATGCCCAACGGTTTTTCAAACATGAACAGCTTTTTTGCCATGTCCCCACGCCCTTTATCAAAATGCTTTAGTTTGCTAATATGGTAGAGAAGTGAAGTTATTAGTAGTTTACTCCTTTGCGGCCACAGCGTCAAGAGGGAACACGCCATCCACAACAAAACGGACAAGACCGCTTCCAAAACAGGAAGCGCTTGTCCGTTTCGTTCCATGCCGCATAGGCGATGATAGGCGTCAATGGAAGAAATCCCTCATGATGGTCGCAATGGTCAATTTGACAAAAATCTTCGTTTTCACTGACTCACTATATAGGTTCTCTATTAGAAGGTCAGCGAAAAACGGGTGCGGCGTGCAAATGGCTGCATCTCATCTGGAAAGAAAGGCAATTTGGCAAGGTTTCTTTCATTGAGAAACAGGCAGGATCAGCATCTTTTTCATTCAATCACCAGCCTTTTAGATTTGATCTATAGCAGGCTAAACTTGAATATGCAAGTGATGATCGTGTCCATTCGTACCATCAATGATGAAAGGAATATTCAAGGCCTGCGAGATTTTAAAAAGCGTCTCCACTCTCGGACTTGCAAGACCAGCTTCAATTCTTCCAATGGTTGATTTGGGAACTCCGATACGGTCCGCCAGTTCCTGTTGAGACATATTCAGCTGCTTCCGTCTTTCCTTGATTTGCGCGGCTATCGTTCCTTCTAATTGGAGTCTTTGCACATGCTGCTCGCCACGGATGGAGGCATATTTTTTAAAAAAATCACTCATTCGTTTTCCCTCCCTATTAATAAAGACAAGGATCAACAGCACAATAACTTTCATATGCAGATTCAGCCGGCTCAATATCCTCTCGTCTGATGATTCCATTGTACTGTTTATCAAAATAATGAAGCAATATGACCTTCGAAAAGTTATGGATGGCAAAAACAGATCGGCTTCGGACTGGTCGGCAACGAGGACGGCATCCCGTTTTACGGCGATGTGCACAACGGCAGCCTGCCTGACAAAACGTGGAATTCCCAAGTGAGATCCCGTGTCCATGAACAGCTCAAACAAGCCAAGATCGAGGACGAATGGATTTATGTGGCGGATTCCGCTGCGATGACGAAAGAGACCTTGGCGCAAACGAAAGCCGCCAACGCCTTTTTTGATCACGAGAGGCCCTTCGTCGCTCCGGATCGTGAAACGAGCATGGGCCAAGGCCGATTCGGCCCACATCCCGTGGAGCGATCCCTTTGCGCTGGCGGAGAGAAACGGCGCCACGCACCGGGTATGGGAAACGACCTCGACATATGAAGGCCGCCCGGTTCGGCTGATCGTCGTCGAATCGAGCGCGCTCGACCAGCGAAACGGAAAGACGCTCGAAAAAGAACGAGCCAAAGAAGCGGAGCTTCTTCACGAGGAACAAGCCCGTTGGGAGCGTCACCCATTCTCCTGCCGCGAAGACGCTGAACAAGCCTTGGCATCCCTGAAGGCCTCCCTCCGCCCCCGGTTCCATCGGGTCGAGGCCGTCGTCGAAGAGATCGTGCGTCCGAAAAAACGGCGCGGACGGCCGAAAAAAGGGGCGGAACTGGACATGGAGACGGTGTACGCCCTTCGCTTGAACGTAGAATTCGACCAAGATGCGTGGGAACAGGCGAAACGGAAAGCGTCCCGGTTTGTCCTCGTCACGACCGTTCCGAAGGAATGGAAGGGTCAACAAATGGATGCCCAAGAAATCTTGAAGCTGTATAAAGGGCAGATCTCGGTGGAAATGAACTTCGCTTTTTTGAAAGACCCTTTTTTCACGGATGAGATTGATGTCAAAAAGCCAGAACGAGTTGCGGTATTGGGCTATTTATTTCTCTTGGCCTTGGCCATTTACCGCGTCTTTCAACGCCGGGTGCACCAGTTCATCACCCCAGAGCGCCCGTGAAAGGGCGCGGGAGGCCGCAAGTTGACCCGGCCGACGGGGCAGGCGATTTTTCAGCTGTTTCAATATGTGAACGTCGTCCTGCTGGAGTTGCCGGATGGGCACATCCAACGCTCACTGGATCGCTCCCTCAACCCGGATCAGCGAAGGATTCTGCAGGGGTTAGGGCTGGATGAGAGCATTTATGTGTAACGTGATACGGAACGACTAGCGATGGTAAAAAAAGGATTGCCATCGCTCGTCGTGTTGGTCGAAAAGTTATTCTGAAAAACTAAATAAAAAATCCTTTCTTTCTACCCTGTTAGGGTGCGAAATGTGAGTTAAGAATCAATATTTTCCTGTATTATAAAAAAAAAAGAGTTCGTCAACCCTCTTTACTACTTTTCTGGAAATCCCCATTTTCTTAAACAAAAACCCGCCCCCGTTCAATCGGAAGGCGGTTCATTCCTGCGGACGATGCGCATCGGATCGCCGGCGGCCATCGCCCCGGGCGGGACGTCTTTATGGACGACCGTCCCAGCGGCCACTACCGCGCGGTCGCCGATCACCACACCGGGCAAAATCGTCGAGTTGGCGCTGATCATCACCTCGTCGCCGATCACGACGTCGCCGAGGCGGTATTCGTCGACCAAATATTCGTGGGCGAGAATCGGCTTGAGAAAATCAAAGAGCACAAAAAATACCACATCTACAAGTGCAAGAACAACGATTGCCCGTTTTACTAGGCCAATCTTCGCCGGATGACGAAGAAGGAGCGCTGACGTTTCAAGCAAGATCCCCAAGCCTTCGAGTTGCGGTATCGATTCCGGGAGTTCCTGTTTGACTTTCTCCCTTTGGCTCCATCATCGCTCATCAAGCTGAAGGTCGATTTGTCCCGGATGGCCGTGTCACCGCACATTCTGGGGCTCGTGTTGACGTACCACGTCAACTTCGTGATGTCCTCCCGCATGACGGAGGCAGCCATGAAGGACATCCATGGCGGGCGTGTCGATCTCGCATCAGACGGTGCTCAATGATGAATATTTTGTCTTTTTAATAAAATATTCGATGTTTCAGTGTTATAATTGTTGGTAAGTGAAAATATTGAAAAAAATTTCTATATAAGTTGAAATTTTGTTTTACATCCAGCTGATTACCTGCCACGTTATACCATATCAGCTCGTATGGAGATGAAAGCGGAAACGAAAAATCGGAAATTCTTTATTGCAACTTATATAGATGGCATGGAACTTAAGCGTACTTTAAAAATCATGATGGCCGAATCCGACATAGACAGCATGGCTGCGATCGCCAAGCATTTGAACATTAAAGAGACAACATTTCGTTCATCTATTATAACGGAAAGAGAGGAGAAGCCATGTTAAAAAAGTTGCATGAGAATAAAGATTTGGTAAGAGCAATGAATAAACAGCTAATGGAACTGCAAAAGATCATTGAAAATATGGACGAAAAACGGGGAAGAATATTTATCGAGTGGCTTGAAACACAAAACAAATATCTCGTCTGGGAAGAAACATTTGACCCGTCTTACCTCCGGGCTTATAAGCGGTCAGAAATCGTTTTAGCCCATTTTGGTTTTAATGTCGGCGCTGAATTCGGCGGCATGCACTATGCTGTTGTGATTCGCGATAGTTCAAAAAACAATCCCGTCGTCAACGTGGTTCCTTTATCTTCGTTAGACGAAAATGAAACAGAACAGGATGTACATAAAGACTCGGTCTTTCTAGGTACGATTGAGGGACTGAACGAAAAAAGGGCAGTGGCCATTCCAAACCAAATGCGCCCTATAAGTAAAATTCGCATTTTCAAACCCAAAAAAGCAAGGGACGGTGTTTTCAAATTAACTAGGGAACAAATGGATCTGATTGACGAAAAAATCCGTAGGATGTACACTAAAATTAAAAAAGATCCAGAAAATCGTTCTTGACACTTCTGTCAAAATGCTTTATTATTTTCTTTGCATGAGATTTAGAAAACAAGCATACGATAAATAATGCCCTTTGAGTTCCTTGAACTCAAGTGCGGCCAAAAATATTTTTTAACTGACCGCCACGTGCGCGGTCCAAAAGGAAAAGCCGTCCCATTTGCGGGGCGGCTTTTTACGTGTTTCGCTGACTTTGCATCTTGTGAACTACCCCCCCTTATACATCTTCACCACAAGTTGTACTTGATATGTTAAGATAGGTGTGCATGGAGAAAATAAAGGGTGCAAAAAACGCGAATGTTCCTGTATGGTAATGAGGACCAAACCATTGGAGGAACATTCGCATGTCCTCTCATCAAAGAACTCATCGATCTGCCAGACTTAACCTGATCCTAGCTTAACTAGGTAAAATATTCAGCTCATAAAGCGTTACGGAGAGAATAATAGCGATAATTAAAGTCGGAATCCACACTTTTGGTCTAACTTTTATAGAAGATAAATTGTACCGTTTATAAATAAAACCACTCACTGTAAAAAATATAGTAATCAACAAAATGATTATAACGCTTTGAAACAATGGCGACTGAATGTATTTCTCTACATAATATTCAATGGTTCTTCCAAACAATAATGCAAATATTAAAAAGCTAAAAAAGTGTATATTCATATTCTCACCTAACAGGTTAGCCGTGCTTTAAAATGGATTCCTTTGTATATGTTAGTACACTTTTAGACTTATCAATTGGAATTTCTAATTTAAAATATTCCTTTCCATCAAAGTCAATAACACTAATCACAATAAAATTCAATGTTTTCAAAAGTTCGAGTTCCTTGAAAAAGTCCAAGCGAATTTGATAATGTTTCGGAAACTTAAGTATGCTATATTTTTGAGCCTCATAAAAAATAATTATCAACAGATTATTCGTTATTGATAAATCCTTATTTTTGTCTAAATAAATGGTTCATCACCACAACGTGTACTTGACAAGCGAGGCGTTTTCTTGAGCCACTATGCATCCAAAATGTCGATTTACTAATTTTCTCCTTACTGGCGTAAGGAAAGTGTGTTTTGAAACAGTCAAGTACAACTTTTGGTGAAGAGCCAAAAAAAAAAAAAAGAATAATATGTCAACCCTTTTCATCACTTTTTCTGGAAATCTCTTTTTTCCAAAGAAAAACCCGCCCCCATTCAATCGGAAGGCGGTTCGTTCGTGCGGACGATGCGCATCGGACAGCCGGCGACCATCGCCCCGGGCGGGACGTCTTTATGGACGACCGTCCCAGCGGCCACTACCGCGCGGTCGCCGATCACCACACCGGGCAAAATGGTCGAGTTGGCGCCGATCATCACCTCGTCGCCGATCACCACATCGCCAAGTCGGTATTCGTCCACTAAATATTCGTGGGCGAGAATCGTCGTGTTGTAGCCGATGACACAATTGCGGCCGATTTGGATTTTTTCCGGGAAGAGAATATCCGGCATGACCATAAAGGCGAGCGCCGTTTGCTCGCCGATTTTCATGCCGAGAAAGGTGCGGTACAGCCAGTTTTTCAGCGGCAAAAACGGCGTGTAGCGCCCGATTTGAATGATGATGACGTTTTTCAGCACTTTCCAAAACGATACGGTGCGGTACAATTGCCAGAGCGAGTTCGCCCCTTGAACGGGGTATTTTGTCGTCCGTCTCACCGGGAGGACGATTCCTCCTTTCATTCGTTGATGCCGACAATGGCCAACAAATCGCTCATTTTTTCCAACATATAGTCCGGTTCATATTGTTCCAAATGGTCGCGGCCTTTAATCGCCCAGGCGACGCCGGCTGTTTTTACCCCGGCGTTTTTGCCGGCCAAAATGTCGTGGTAGTTGTCTCCGACCATGAGCGCTTCCGAAGGCGTTGACTGCAACGCCTCGAGCGCTTTATAAATGGGCTCGGGATCCGGCTTCGGCCGTTCGACGTCGTCCAAGCCAATGACGCATGAAAAAAACGGCTCTAAACGCGTTTTTCGCAAGCCCATCAGCGCGGTGTCATGCATTTTCGTCGTCACGACGCCAAGGCGGAAGCCGTGGCGATGGAGCGTTTCAATCGTCTCATACACCGTGTCAAACTCGCGGATCAATTCGTCATGATGGGCATGGTTGAACGCGCGATAGGCGGCCACCATCTCCTCGGCTCGTTCCGGGTCAAGCGAGCCGAACGTTTCATACAGCGATGGACCGATAAACGGCAAGACGTCCTCACGCCCGTAGCGGCCCGGGTAATACATCCCTAGCGTATGCAAAAACGACTGGATGATGAGCTCATTTGTATCAATCAACGTGCCGTCAAGATCAAACAAAATCGTGCGAATCGTCATGAAGCGGCTTCCTTTCTAGTCGGATGTTCAATGCGGCGCCAAATGTGCGCCACCGCCATCGTCAACAGCACGGCTGTAATCAAGCGGATCACTAACAGCGGCCATACGGGAATGCCAAGCGGGACGAAAATGAGCGTATCTTCGACGACCGCATGGCAAGACACGAGAAAAATGAACGCCAGCGTCAAATCGCGCTTCGAGACGCCGTCTTCTTTCGCCGCTTGAATCATGACGCCAGCTCCGTAAGCGAGGCCGAACACAAACCCGGCCGCGAGCGTGAGCGATGTGTTCGCGCTCATGCCGAGCGCTTTCGTCGCCGGCGCCATCCAGCGCGAAACCGTCTCGATCCAGTGGCGTTCTTTTAAAATTTGAATGACCGTCATGAGCGGAATGACAATCATGACAAGCTGCACGATGCCGGTGGCCGCTTTTTTCAGCGCCGCCAAGATGATCTCTCCCCAACCGGACGGCGGCGCGGCTTCATGCGTGACAAACCCATATTGGGCGATCTCCTGCCCCCCGTCCCATAGATGAGCGATCAATAGACCGGATACAATGGCCAAACCGACACGCACGACGATCATGAGCCAGACGCTCATCCCGGTGCGCGAGGCGACGGATGACTCGACGATCAAGTTATGGGAAAACGAAAGCATGACAGCTAGAATTAGCACTTCTTTCACCGTAAACTCGATCGTCAGCATCGCCCCGATCGCCGCATACAGCCCAAGCAAATTGCCGAGCACAAGCGGCACGGCCGCATCGCCGGATAAGCCGAACCATTTCATGAACGGGGTGACAAAATCAATGAGCCATGAAAAGAGCGGCGTCGGCTGCAACAGCGCTAAAATGAGCGTCACCGGAAAAATGATTTTGCCAAGCGCCCATGCGGTCTTCAGCCCGGCGAGCACACCGCGCTGCAACGTTCCTGTCATGTTCTCCTCTCTCCTTTGCTCATCTTCATGTCGCGGTGCGGCCGATCAACGTCGGTAAAAACCACTGTTAATCTTGATACCGCTCCTTGGCCCATCCTTTTGCCCGCCTCACAATCCATAACACAATGGAAAGAACGATGAGCGCCACCGACATCACTTGCGCCGCGCGCAAATCGCTAGTGAGCATCAAGCTGTCGGTCCGCATCCCTTCAATCCAGAAGCGGCCGACGGAATACCAAATCAAATACGACAAAAACAGCTCCCCGCGCCGCAAGTTCACACGCCGGAGCCAAAGCAAAAGACAAAAACCGGCCAAATTCCAAAGCGATTCGTACAAAAACGTCGGATGCCAATAGCGGCCGTCAATGTACATTTGGTTGATGATCCAATCCGGCAAGTGCAAGCTTTCCAGAAACGCGCGCGACACTGGCCCGCCGTGCGCCTCTTGGTTCATAAAATTGCCCCAGCGCCCGATCGCCTGGCCTAAAATGATGCTCGGCGCAGCAATATCAGCGAGCTTCCAAAACGACAGCCCGCGCACGCGGGCAAACACCGCGCCTGTTGCCACCGCCCCGATCAAGCCGCCGTGAATGGCGAGGCCCCCCTGCCAAATTTTTGGGATCTCTGACAAGTGTTTTGAATAATAGCTCCATTCAAACAGCACGTAGTACGCCCGCGCGCATACAATGGCGATCGGCACGGCAAACAGCACTAAATCGACAAACGTCTCTTTCGGCAAGCCGCGCCGCACCCCTTCGCGCGTCGCCAGCCATAAGCCGATCAAGACGCCCGTGCCGATAATGACGCCGTACCAATAAATCGTAATCGGACCGAGATGCAAAAACACGCGGTCGAGCGGCTGAATCGTTGATTCCATCGTTTCCACCTCCTATGCTCCGTACAAAACCGAACTTGTTTCTCCAGCTACAAGAACACGGCTGCCGATCAATCGTAATCATGCGCGCCGTCTTCGATGGCGTCGCTCAGCCGTGCGGAAAACTCCTCGGCCGCGTTGACCCCGAGCCGCTTCAACCGGAAGTTCATCGCCGCCACTTCGACGATCACCGCCAAGTTGCGCCCCGGGCGGACCGGAATCGTTAATTTCGGCAGTTCGGTATCTAAAATTTTTACCTTTTCTTCTTCCAAACCAAGCCGGTCGTACTGCTTCTCCGGGTCCCAAAGCTCCAAGTCGACGACGAGCGAAATGCGCTTATGCGTCCGCACCGCCCCTGCGCCGAACAGCGTCATCATATTAATGATGCCAAGGCCGCGAATCTCGAGCAAATGTTCAATCAGTTCGGGCGCGCTGCCGACGAGCGTGTCTTCATCTTCTTGACGGATTTCGACGCAGTCGTCGGCGACAAGACGATGGCCGCGTTTCACAAGTTCGAGCGCCGTTTCGCTTTTGCCGACGCCGCTTTTGCCGGTGATCAATACCCCGACGCCGTACACATCGACAAGCACCCCGTGCACCGCCGTCGTCGGAGCGAGCTTGCTTTCTAAATAGTTTGTCAACCGGCTTGACAGACGGGTCGTTTTCATCGTCGAGCGCATCACCGGCACCGACTGACGCTCGGACGCTTCGATCAGCTCCGGCGGCACCTCAAGTCCGCGCGAGACGATGATGCCCGGCGTAATGTCCGTGCAAAGCCGCTCCATCCGCGACTTTTTTTCTTCCGGCGTCAACGTTTCGTAAAACGACAGCTCCGTCCGTCCGAGCAGCTGCAGGCGCTCCGCCGGATAGTAGGCGAAATAGCCGGCCATTTCAATCCCCGGCCGCGACAAGTCGCTCGTCGTAATCGGCCGATAAATGCCCTCGGCGCCGCTTACGAGCTCGAGCTGGAACTGCTCAATGATGTCTTTCGTCCGCACTTTCGGCATACGTCGCCTTTCTCCCCTTTCCTCATCTTTTTCCATTGTAGCACGTTTCGTCCCGTCATTGAATGGAAAACATTCGGGGAAACAAAACAGGGACGGTTCACCCCGTCCCGATCAAGCAAAACCGATCGAATGAAACACCGTCGTCATTCCGCCAGCCATAAACGATCAAACACCGCTTCTGCCTATGTTCGAGCATGCGCCCCCATTACGACCGGTTGCGCAGCGGCTCGATGATCGCTTTTTGCACGAGCAGATGGAAAAACGACAAGACGATCGAGGCGAGCAGCGCCGTGCCGAAGCCGCCGATTTGAAACGCATCGCCCATCAGCCCTGCGGTCATCATGAGCGTGATGGCGTTAATGACAAACAAAAACAACCCAAGCGTCAACACCGTCACCGGCAGCGTCAACAAGATGAGCACTGGGCGAACGACGGCATTTAACACCGCCAAAATCACGCTCGCTAAAAACGCTGCGCCGATGCCGCTGAAATGAATATCGTCAAAATAGCCGTCAATCGCCATCAGCAGCACCGTATTGATAAACACACCGATCAGCCAATTGAGCATCCCATCACCATCTTTTCTGTAATCTTCCGCCTTGAAACGCCCTCCTCGACATATCTTGCCTCGAACCGAACCGATGGCAATCAGTCATCGTCTTTTTTCAGCAGGGCTGTTGTTTTCTATTTTAACACTTGAATCCCCTTAATGACATTCCAAATCACAACAACGAAGTTCACCGCCCCGGCAACGAGGAACCCAAGCCAGACGAGCCCGCCGCCAAAAAGAAGCGATTCCTCGCCCCAATGGCCGAATAGCACCGGCGACGCGGCCAACGCAATGAACAAGAGGATCGTAACGGCCGGAATCAAATGCGACACGAGCGACCGCTTGGCATGGCGTTTGACTTCAAGATCTTCGACAACAAAATAGACGACAATCGGCAAAATGAACGGCGCAAAAAAGACGCTGAAATAACAAAGCGCGGACAACACTTTGTTCGTCGACAATCGGCAATCCCCTTTCCAAGTTTCCTTTACCTGTATATACGACGGCCGCTAGGAAAAGTTTCCTGCCGACGGCAAAAAAAGGCGGCGGCCGCCGGTGCCCCAAGCGGCGGACAAAGCCGCAAAGGCCTTTACGCCTTCACCTCTTCATATTGCGCCTGCATGCGCGCCCGGTCGCGCTCGAGAATCGGTTTTAAGTAGCGGCCGGTGTGCGACTCCTCCACCTCGGCCACCTCTTCCGGCGTGCCGACAGCGACGATTTGTCCGCCTCGGTCGCCGCCTTCCGGACCTAAGTCAATGATATAGTCCGCGGTTTTGATGACGTCCAAGTTATGTTCAATGACAAGCACGGTATCGCCGTTGTCGACGAGCCGGTGGAGCACGTCGAGAAGCCGGGCGATGTCATCGACATGAAGCCCGGTCGTCGGCTCGTCCAAAATGTAGAGCGTCCGGCCGTTCGAGCGCCGGTGCAGCTCAGCGGCGAGCTTGACGCGCTGCGCCTCGCCGCCCGAGAGCGTCGTCGCCGGCTGGCCGAGCTTCATATAGCCGAGGCCGACGTCATACAGCGTCTCGAGCTTGCGCTTAATTTTTGGGATATGGGCGAAAAAGTCGAGCGCATCTTCGACCGTCATGTCCAGCACCTCGGCGATGTTTTTCCCTTTGTATGTCACCTCGAGCGTCTCCCGGTTGTACCGCTTGCCGTGGCACACTTCGCACGGGACGTACACGTCCGGCAAAAAGTGCATCTCAATTTTGATGATGCCATCGCCATGGCACGCCTCGCAGCGCCCGCCTTTGACATTGAAGCTGAACCGCCCTTTTTTGTAGCCGCGTACTTTCGCTTCGTTCGTCGAGGCAAACACGTCGCGGATGTCGTCAAACACCCCGGTGTACGTCGCCGGGTTCGAGCGTGGCGTGCGGCCGATCGGCGACTGGTCGATGTCAATGACTTTATCGAGATGCTCCAGCCCGCGGATGCCGCGGTGCTCGCCCGGTTTCGCCTTCGCCCGGTGCAGCTTTTGCGCGAGCGCCTTATACAGCACTTCGTTCACAAGCGTGCTTTTGCCCGAGCCCGACACCCCGGTGACGGCGATAAACGTGCCGAGCGGGATTTTCACCGAGACGTTTTTCAAGTTGTGCTCCCGCGCGCCGATAACCTCAAGCCAACGTCCGTCCGGGCGACGCCGTTCGGCTGGAATCGGGATGAATTTTTTTCCCGACAAATACTGACCGGTGAGCGAATTCGGGTCGTTCATCACTTCTTCCGGCGTGCCGGCGGCGACGACCTCGCCGCCGTGGATGCCCGCCCCCGGACCAATGTCAATCAAATAGTCCGCGGCCAGCATGGTATCCTCGTCGTGCTCCACCACAATGAGCGTATTGCCGAGGTCGCGCATGCTTTTCAACGTCGCGATCAGCCGGTCGTTGTCGCGCTGATGAAGCCCGATCGACGGCTCGTCGAGCACGTACAGCACCCCCGTCAGCCGCGAGCCGATCTGCGTCGCCAAGCGGATGCGCTGCGCCTCGCCGCCGGAGAGCGTTCCTGCCGAGCGGCTGAGCGTCAAATAGTCGAGGCCGACGTTTTGCAAAAAGCCGAGCCGGTCGCGAATTTCACGCAAAATGAGGCGGGCGATTTGCGCTTCTTTTTCCGTCAGCTCGAGACCGTCAAAAAAGGCGAGCGCCTCGGTCACCGACATGGCGGTGACCTCGCCGATATGCTTGCCGCCGACAAGGACGGCCAGGCTTTCTTTTTTCAGCCGGTAGCCTTGGCATGTCGGACATGGTTGTTCCGCCATATACTTTTCCATCTGCTCGCGGATGTAGTCCGAGCTCGTCTCGCGATAGCGGCGTTCGACGTTCGGAATGACGCCTTCAAATGCGATGTATTGTTCGCGCACTTGCCCGAAATCATTCGTATAGCGGAAGTAAATCGGCTCCCCGCCGCTGCCGTACAAAATTTTATCGAGCTGCTCTTTTGGCAAATCTCTGACCGGCACGTCCATCGGGATGCCGTAATGGCGGCACACGGCTTCGAGCAGCTGCGGGTAATATTGCGAGCTTTGCGGCTCCCACGGAGCGATGGCGTGTTCTTTTAACGTCAGCTCATCGTTCGGGATGACCAAATCGAGATCCACTTCGAGCTTCGCCCCGAGCCCGTCGCAGTCCGGGCAGGCGCCGAATGGACTGTTGAACGAAAACAGACGCGGTTCAAGCTCCCCGATCGAAAAGCCGCAGTACGGACAAGCGTGCTTTTCGCTGAACAAGAGCTCCCCCTCGCCGATCACGTCAACGACCACTTTGCCGTCGGCGAGCTTCAGCGCCGTCTCAAGCGAATCGGCAAGCCTGGCGGCGATGCCGTCTTTGATGATGATGCGGTCGACGACGACATCAATCGAATGTTTTTTGTTTTTTTCCAGCTCAATGTCCTCCGTCAACTCGCGCATCTCGCCGTCAATGCGGACGCGCACATACCCTTGTTTGCGAATATCCTCCAATGTCTTGGCGTGCGTCCCTTTTTTTCCCGAGACGATCGGCGCCAAAATTTGCATTTTCGTCCGCTCCGGGTAAGCGAGCAGCCGGTCGACCATTTGCTCGATCGTCTGCGATTGGATTTCAATGCCGTGCGTCGGGCAAATGGGGCGGCCGATGCGGGCGAACAGCAGCCGTAAATAATCGTAAATTTCCGTCACCGTGCCGACGGTTGAGCGCGGGTTGCGGCTCGTCGTTTTTTGATCGATCGAAATGGCCGGCGACAACCCTTCAATCGCATCGACGTCCGGTTTTTCCATCTGCCCTAAAAACTGGCGGGCATACGCCGACAGCGATTCGACGTAGCGGCGCTGGCCTTCCGCGTAAATCGTATCAAACGCCAGCGACGACTTCCCCGACCCGGACAGCCCGGTCAAGACGACGAGCTTGCCGCGCGGGATTTCGACGTCAATGTTTTTCAAGTTGTGGGCGCGCGCCCCTTTGACGACAATTTTATCCATTCCGTTCATCCGGCCATCACCCTTCCGCTTTCAATTCGAAAATGATATCGCGCAGCTGGGCGGCCCGCTCGAAGTCGAGCGCTTTGGCCGCCTCTTTCATTTCCGCTTCGAGCGTTCGAATCAGCTCTTCCCGCTCTTGTTTCGTCATCGCTGCCGCCGGCTTTGCCTCGTACATCTCCGTCTCTTCCGCCGCATACGTCGCGCGGATGACGTCGCGAATCTCCTTTTTCACCGTGCGCGGCACGATGCCGTGCTTTCGGTTGTACTCTTCTTGAATCGCGCGGCGCCGCTTCGTCTCTTGAATGGCGATTTCCATCGATTTCGTGATCGTATCGGCGTACATGATCACATGGCCGTTCGCGTTGCGCGCCGCCCGGCCGATCGTCTGGATGAGCGAGCGCTCCGAGCGCAAAAACCCTTCTTTGTCGGCGTCCAAAATGGCGACAAGCGACACTTCTGGGATGTCGAGCCCTTCGCGAAGCAAGTTGATGCCGACCAATACATCGTATTTGCCGAGCCGCAAATCGCGGATGATTTCAATGCGCTCGAGCGTCTTAATTTCCGAATGCAAATACGCCACCTTGATCCCCGCTTCTTTCAAATAATCGGTCAAATCTTCCGCCATCTTTTTCGTCAGCGTCGTCACCAACGTCCGCTCGTTCCGCTCGACGCGCTCGCGAATTTCGCCGATCAAATCGTCGATTTGCCCTTTCGTCGGGCGGACGTCGATCGTTGGGTCGAGAAGCCCGGTCGGGCGGATGATTTGTTCGACAACGCCCGGGCTGTGTTCAAGCTCATACGGCCCCGGCGTCGCTGAGACGTAAATAATTTGATTGATTTTTTGCTCGAACTCTTCAAACGTGAGCGGCCGGTTGTCAAGCGCCGACGGCAGACGGAAGCCGTGGTCGACAAGCACTTGCTTGCGCGCCCGGTCGCCGTTGTACATGCCGCGCAGCTGCGGCAAGGTGACGTGCGACTCATCAACGATGATCAAAAAATCGTCCGGAAAATAGTCAAGCAATGTATACGGCGTCGAGCCTGGCGGCCGCAGCGCCAAATGGCGCGAGTAGTTTTCGATGCCGGAACAAAAGCCCATCTCGCGCATCATTTCAAGGTCATAGCGCGTCCGCTGCTCAAGCCGCTGCGCCTCTAAGAGCTTTCCTTGCGCGCGCAGTTCGGCAAGCCGCTCCTCAAGCTCTTGTTCGATGTTTTGAATGGCGAGCCGCATTTTCTCCTCGCGCGTGACAAAGTGCGACGCCGGGAAAATCGCGACATGCTCGCGCTCGCCGAGCACCTCGCCGGTTAAGGCGTCCACCTCGCGGATGCGGTCGATTTCATCGCCGAAAAATTCGACACGAATGCAATGTTCATCGCGCGACGCGGGGAAAATTTCGACAACATCGCCGCGGACGCGGAACGTGCCGCGGCGAAAATCGATGTCATTGCGGTCGTATTGGATGTCAACGAGCCGCCGAAGCAACGCGTTGCGCTCGATTTCCATCCCGACGCGCAATGAAACGACAAGCTCCCGATATTCTTCCGGCGACCCTAAACCGTAAATGCACGACACGCTCGCAACGATAATCACGTCCCGGCGCTCAAACAAGGCTGATGTCGCCGAGTGCCGCAATTTGTCGATTTCATCGTTGATTTTCGCGTCTTTTTCAATGTACGTATCCGTCTGCGGCACGTACGCTTCCGGCTGATAGTAATCGTAATAGCTGACAAAATATTCGACGGCGTTGTGCGGAAAAAACTCTTTCAGCTCGCTGTACAATTGGCCGGCGAGCGTTTTGTTGTGGGCGATGACGAGCGTCGGTTTGTTGACTTGGGCGATCACGTTCGAGATCGTAAACGTTTTGCCCGTCCCCGTCGCCCCAAGCAGCGTTTGATGCTTCACTCCGCGCCGCAGGCCGTCAACGAGCTTGGCGATCGCCTGAGGCTGATCGCCTTGCGGTTCGTATGGCGACACTAATTGAAAACGGCCCTCCACCGTTTCGCCTCCTCCTTCGTACCATCTTTCCCCATTGTATCACATCGCGGCCATACATGCACGAAAAACGCGAACTCATATTCGTACCAGTCTGCACAGCGATTTCCATTCGCTAGACGCAAAAAAGCGGACCCATTCATGCCAAAGGTCCGCTTCTTTTTCTTGTTTCGAACGCGACAAACGGAACGAGGCGCTGTCCTCCTTCATGAAAACAGACAGCGCCTCCTGTTTGGGACGTGCGGCATCTGTTTGGCGCAAACGGACGGACGGCCGCCCGAACAAGCGCTGCCTATTGCTTTTGTTTCAGGCGGTCGAGCATGCGGCCGGTCCAAAGAAAGCCGGCGATCGTCGATGCGATGTCAGCGACGATTTCATGCAGCTCATCCGTATAGCCTTTAAAATAGGAAGCGACAAGCAGCGCCGTCGTCAACAGCACAGCGATGTACCGATTGTACGTCACCCGCGCAAACAACAGCACCAATAGACACGGAATGATGAGTGCCGCCAAAAACCACATGGTCCATTCTCCTTTACGAAACAGCTTCAGACGCTGAGGCGTTCCGATCACGGACGAACAGCAGCCCGAGTTCATGATGCTCATCCTCATAGAGCGCTCCTTGGACGAAGCGGACTTCGCCGTTATGTCCGACGACATCCAGCTTGCAGAACGCGCGGTTGCGCTGAAGCGCCTCATAAAACTCCGTTTCGGTCCGCACCGGGACGCCGTTTGTTTTGATGATGACCTCCCCGATCGAAAGCCCCATTTTTTCCGCTTTTGAGCCGGGAAGCACGCCGACAATCACCAAGCCGTGCGGATGGCGGGCAAATCGGGGTGGGCGTGCGCGGTCGGCGCGATGCCCAGAAAAGGCGATCCATTCGCGGCCGATGATGGCCGCCACCCCCGCCGCGATCGCCAGCGGTGGATACCATATGCCGGAAGCGGCAAATAGGGCGACAACAAACGCTAGCCGAACAACGAGCCGCCCCTCCGCGCGCGCCGCTTCCGCCGGCAGCATGTGCTGCCGGCGCTGGGAAAAGCCGAGAAGAAACGGCACGAGCCAAAACGAATAACCGTCTCCCGTCGAAACGAACGGCCACCAAGACGCTGGCGGCAGCGCACCGCCTGATACCGGCAGCACGACCGGCACAAACCAAAGCCGCTGCGTCCATTGCAGGCCGACCGTCATTCCCCGCTTGCTTTTCGCAAGCTGCGGCGAGGCCGCCTCGTTTCGCGTGCGAATGATGAGCCATCCTTCCGAAAACAAGAGCAACGCCAGCCACACCGCCAAGAGCGGCGCCGCCGCCATGCCATCGGGAAACCAGCGGGACAACGCGCCGCTTCGCTCCGCCAAACCGAACGCAAGAAGCGCGCCGCCTACCGTATACGCCGCTGACAACAACCGCGCTTCCATCGTCAAACTCAAGAGCACCGTCAGCACCGTCACCGCCCAAACCGCTTCTTGCGGCACCGCGATCCCGATGCCGACGGCCGCCGCCGACAACACCGCGCCAGCCGTCCATCCCTTCGTCCAAAGCCCGCGCCATTCGTTCCATAAGCTGTATACGCGCACATGAAAATCGCGGCGCTCCCGCTTCACCCGCCGCCAACCGACGGCCAAAGCGAGCGCGGCGCCGAAATAAAGAAGCGGCTGCCGCCAAACCGACGCGACGCCCTCAAGCCATTCCAGCCACCATGCTGCCATCCGCTTCACCCCTTGCATCGTTCATCATTCTTTATCTTCTATTCTACCAAATGGCATGGCCAATTCCCATGCCCACGGCCATCTTTTTTCGCTAATGGCGAATCTTTGCTGTTTTCCACTTTCTTTGCCGAATCAACACTAGTTTTGTCGGCCGGGAAGGATTTTGAAAGATGCAGAGGAAAAAGTATAAACAAGACGAAACAAGGAGGAATGAAACGATGGAATTGAAAACGTCCGACGTCGCTGCCCGCCTTGGTGTGTCGCCGAAAACGATCCAGCGCTGGGTGCGCAAATACGACATTCCGCTGCGGAAAAACGAGGCCGGCCACTACTTGTTTGATGAAAAAACGATCGCCTTGCTCGAACGGGTCAAATTTGAACAAGGCGCCGCCATGGAAGCGCCGCCGACCCCGAAACGTCCTCCGACGCCGCCGAGGAACAACGTTCCCATTAACGCTTTATTCCAAGGATATGTCGAACCCGAAATCGCCCGCGTCTCCTCGCGCTTGGACCAGCTTGAACGGCAACTGGAGCAAAAAGCAGATGATGTCGTCTCCATTCAACTGTTGCACCACCGCCAAGAAATGGAAGAAATCGCCACCCGGCTCACTGCGTTGGAGCAGATTGTCGCCCGGCTTGAACAGCAGTTGAATACCCGACCCCCGGCTCCCCATGAACCGCCGGAAGAGACAAAACGCAAGCGGCGCGGCTTCGGACGCGTGATGGGGTTGTTTGCCTAATGGTTCCATCCTCCCTGCTTGACGCAGGGTGTTTTTTTGGTTGTTTCCTTTCCTCTTTTTCTCCCCTTCACTACTTCTTTACAATTTTCTTATTCTTTTTTAATCCCAGCGGTTTATAATGGATCACGTTGTGCAATCTTCCCGTATGGGAAAGGGAGGGCGCAAGATGGAACAAAGGGAACGAAAAGCGGTCGCCATCGCGTTCATCGTATTGGCTCTATACCTTTCTCCGCTGTACATTTTAGGTGAACACGCCCATATTCGCGTGCACGACAATATGGATTCGAACATCGCCTGGTATCGCGTGCTCGTTCGCAGCGGCCAACTGTTCGGCCCGCTTGATGCTGTCATCCCGCAAGTGATCAACGGGTTGCCGCGCAACGCGTTTGGCACCGAATTCAGCGGCATCGTTTGGCTGCACGCTTTGTTCCCGTCCATGGTGGCGTACGCGCTCAGCCAGACGATCACGAGGGTATTCGCCTTTCTTGGCATGTATTGGCTGCTAAGACGACATTTTTTGCCTGCTCCCGAATCATGGCTCATTCGCGTCGGGGCGGCGCTTGCTTTTGCGCTGACGCCGTTTTGGCCGTCCGGCATGTTAAGCACGCTCGGCATGCCGCTGGCGCTTTGGGCGTTTCTTTCGATCCGCAACGGAGAAGCGACATGGAAGGAATGGCTTGCGATTGTCCTGCTTCCGTTTTACGCCAGCTTTGTGCTCGGGTTTTTCTTTTTCTTGGCTGCTATGGCAGCTGTTTGGTTGTGGGACGGCCTTGTCCGCAAGCGGTGGAACAAGCCGTTTTTCACTGCGATTGTTCTGATGACAAGCTTGTTTTTGGCCATCGAGTATCGCCTCGTGTACTCGCTTGTCTTCAGCGGCGAACCGACGAGCCGGAACGAGTTTCTCTCCTCGCGGCTCAGCTTCGTCCACTGCCTTCGGTTGACGTTAAAAAACTATGTGCTCGGCCATACGCACGTAATGACCGTTCATGGGCCGATCATCCTGCCGGTGCTTTGGGCGGCGTTTTTCCTCGTTTTGCGCCGCCAGCGTGGGCCATTGGAGCGGCGCTTCCTTTTGCTGTTTTGGTTGAACATCGCCTTATCGGCTTGGTATGCGTTTTGGTTTTACAAAGGGTGGCAGCCGCTGAAAGAACGGATTTCGCTTTTGAATACGTTCAATTTCGCCCGCTTCCATTTTTTGCGGCCGATGGTCATTTACGTCGATTTTGCCTTGGCCTTGCAAATCTTAGCCAAGGAACGGACCGCATGGAAGCGCCTCGTGCCGATCGCCTTGGCGCTGCAGCTGCTTTTGCTTGGCGGGTTCAACGAGGAAATCCGCTATCGCCTCGCTGGCACGCCGTCGTTCGAGCAGTTTTATTCAGAACATTTATTTACAGAAATCAAGCAATACATCGGCAAGCCTGTATCGTCCTACCGCGTCGCCAGCGTTGGGCTTCACCCGGCCATCGCTCAATACAACGGGTTTTATACGCTCGATACGTACAACAATTTTTACCCGTTATCGTATAAGCGGAAGTTTCGCCGCATCATCGCCAAAGAATTGGACAAAAGCCCGGTGCTGAAAGACTATTTCGACCATTGGGGCAACCGTGTCTATTTGTTTTCGGCAGAGCTCGGGAAACATTACATGTTCACGAAACACTCGCATAAAGTCATCCGTCATTTCGAGATCGACACAAAGGCGTTCAAACAGCTTGGCGGCAAGTACATTTTTTCCTCCGTCCCGATCATGAACGCCAGCGACATCCATCTCCGCTTCTTGCGGGCGTTCACCGATCGACAGTCCGTCTGGAAAATTTATGTATACGAAGTGGAGTGAAAGGGAGGCAAGAAACATGGTGGACAAACCGTTGTTAGCCATCGTCGTTCCATGCTACAACGAAGAAGAAGTGTTGCCGGAAACGTCCCGGCGGCTGACCGCTTTGCTTGAGCAGCTGCTCGAGGAAGGAGCGATCGCCATCGGCAGCCATATCGTTTTTGTCGACGACGGCAGCCGCGACCGGACGTGGGCGCTCATTGAAGAAGAAAGCGAGCGCAACCCGTTCGTGGCCGGCATCAAGCTCTCTCGCAACGTCGGCCATCAACGGGCGCTGCTCGCCGGGCTCGAAACCGTTCGCGCGTACGCGGATTGCGCCGTGTCCATTGACGCCGATTTGCAAGACGATGTCGAGGCGATCCGCGAATTTGTGCAAAAATATCGCGAAGGCTATGATATCGTCTACGGCGTGCGGCGGAGCCGAAAGACAGACACGTGGTTCAAGCGTACGACCGCCCAAGCCTTTTATCGGTTCATGCAGGCGCTCGGAATCGAGCTGATTTACAACCATGCCGATTTCCGCCTGATGAGCAAGCGGGCGCTCGATGAACTGAGCCGTTACACGGAGGTCAATCTCTTTTTGCGCGGGTTGGTTCCGCTCGTTGGCTTCCGCTCAACGTGCGTCTTTTACGACCGACATGAGCGGTGGGCTGGACAGTCGAAATACCCGCTCAAAAAGATGCTCGCCTTCGCCTTTGACGGCATCACGTCCTTGAGCGTCGCGCCGATTCGCGCCATTACGCTCATCGGTTTTTTGGCCTTCCTCATCAGCGGTGCCGCCGGGCTGTACGCGCTGATCGTCAAATTTCTTGGACACGCTGAATCGGGCTGGACGTCGCTCATGATTTCCGTTTGGTTCATCGGCGGGCTCGTGCTCATGAGCCTCGGCCTTATCGGCGAATATATAGGTAAAATCTACCAAGAAGTGAAACGGCGGCCGCGGTTTGCGATCGAAAAAACAGTGCAGCTGCCGCTTCCGTCAGAAAGAGAGAACACGCCAGTCCGCCTGTAGGAACCCATTGATCATTTCTCGACAGAAGACTCCCACTTCCATTTTGTGCAGGGCGCAGCCCAAAAATAAGTGGGAGATGAATGTCGGAAAGTCCAGCCTAAAACAAAACACAACATATTATACGTATATACGGTAATAAGAAAAGGTGTCCCGATCCTTTTGGGACACCTCTTACATTAGGCGCCATCGGCTCGCTTACGACTGAAACAACACGCCAAGCGCTTTTTGCAGCTGCACATCATGCTTCGGATCGCGGACGGCTTCCATGATTTTTGCCTGCAGCACATCCGCCGTCGCTTCGTCGATGCGCCCAGTGACCGGCAGCTGATTCGCTTTTTGGAACGCTTTGACGGCTCGCTCTGTTTCTTTGCTGAAGTAGCCGTCCGTGCGGCCAGGGTCAAAGCCAAGCCCTTTGAGCATTTTTTGCGCATTGGCGATTTGCTCGTCGTTCATATCATATTGAAGCGGTTTTTCCACATGAAGCGGAGCGACGTGGAAATAATCCGGCTGCGCCACCGCGACATCCGGCTTGATCCCTTTTTTATGAATCCAATGCCCGTCCGGCGTCAGCCATTTGTAAAGCGTCAATTTGATGTTGCTGCCATCGCCCATCGGAATCGCCTGCTGCACCGTTCCTTTGCCAAACGTTGCCTCGCCGACAAGCTTGTAGCCGCCCGCTTCCTTCATCGCCCCCGCCAAAATTTCCGATGCTGATGCGCTTCCTTTGTCGATGAGCACAACGATCGGGTATGGTTTTTTCGCCGTTAAATCGGAATAAAACTTTTGCCGATCGCCATCGCGCTCTTCAATTTGCACGTATGGTTTTCCTTTCGGAATGAGCTGTTTCAAAATTTCCTCAACGCTTTGCAAATAGCCGCCCGGGTTGCCGCGCACATCGATGATCAAGCCATCAATATGTTCGGCTTCAAGCTTCGCCAATTTCTTTTTAAAATCAGCGGCCGTGTTTTCCGAAAACGATGTAATTTGCAAATAGCCCGCCTTTTTGCCGTTGTACGTTTTGATCGAGTCATACACCGTCTGAATCGGGATTTCATCGCGGACGACTTTGACTTTCATCACGTTTTTGACGCCGGGGCGCAAAATGTCAAGCTCCACCGTTGTCCCTTTTTTGCCGCGGATTTTCAACACCGCTTCATATAAATCAAGCCCTTCCAAGCTTTCCCCGTTGACGCGCAAAATTTGGTCGTTCGGCTTCAAACCCGCTTTTTCTGCCGGCGAGTTTTTGATCGGGGCAACGATCGTCACCTTGCCGTCGATCATGCTCACTTCGGCGCCGATCCCCTCAAACGACGAATCAAGCGATTCGTTGAACTGCTCCGTCGTTTCCGCATCCATGTAGACGGAATACGGATCATCGAGCGTGTTGATCATCCCTTGAATGGCGCCTTCCGTCAGTTTTTCTTCATCCACTTTCTCAACGTACCGATTCTTAATGAGCTCATAAGCTTGCCGGATTTTTTTCATCTCTTCGCTGTCGTTCGTCGACTCGGACGGCTCATTCGAAACAATCGCCGAAAGCGAGCCTTCCGTCGGGCGGTCCACCAGCTGAAGGCCGGCGTACGTCCCCCCCGCCCCAATAAGCATCGATATGGCCATCAATGCGGCCGTCGTCGATTTTTTCACGTTGCTTCCTCCTCACCCTATGCTTAACCTTCCCCGCCGCTTGCCTGCGGCGGCGCAAGAAGGGGGCTTTCCTCATTCTTCCTTCGGCGAAGCAAATGGACGCCTCTTCCGCCTAAACGACGGCGGCTTCTACAAAAATGAAAAGGAAAAGCACCGCCTCACGCCGTGCCATGCCTTTATCTCCATCATATGTCAGGCTTGTACCGAGTATGCTAGTGCGTTGTCTATCCTTTACTAGTTTACACGCTCCTTGTTGATTTCTCAACTCATACAGAGCGGAAAAAAGAGGCACCCCTCGCCCTTGACGGCGAACGATGCCTCTTCTTGATTCGTCTTCTTGGCCGCATCCGAAATGGCAACCAAGCCAATGAACCGCCCTCTCACTTCTCTTTTGGCAAGTCGATGAGCATCAACCGCGCCCCTTCGTCCGTTGCAAGGCGAAGAACCGGCGTTTCTGTGATGCGGGCCGCATCGCGCCGCTCGAGATGGGCCTCGCCGTTTAACGTCAAATCCCCCTCAATGACAAAGACAAAGATGTTCCGCCCTTCCGGCTGAGTAAACGTCAGCTCATGCCCGGCTTCCAAATCGGAAAGGTAAATCGTCAAATCTTGATGAATGTGAGCGATCCCCGGGGAAGACGGGTGTTTCGTGACAATCGGCAGCAAAGCGTTTTTCATCTTCTCGACCGGAAACTCGGTCCGCTCGTACGACGGCGGCAATCCGTATTGTTCCGGCAAAAACCAAAGTTGCAAAAAGTTCACCTCTTCCGTCGCCGACGGGTTCACTTCCGAATGGACGATGCCCGTGCCGGCCGACATCCGCTGTACGCCGCCAAACGTCGTCACCGCCTTATGTCCCGTGCTGTCTTCATGTTGCAAATACCCTTTCAACACGATCGATACAATTTCCATTTCGCGGTGCGGATGGGCGCCAAACCCGGTCATTGGCGCGACGAAATCGTCGTTTAACACCCGAAGCGGTCCGAATTGGATGTTGTTTGGATCATAATACTCGCCAAATGAGAAGCTATGATATGTTTTCAACCAACCGTAATCGGCATGATAACGGGACGACGCCCGGTCAATGCGGATCATCGAGGTCCACTCCTTCATAATTGAATTGACACTCCACACGGCTAAAGCCGTGGGATTCTTGGGTCGTTCGCGTCCTCATCCATTTCTGGTTTGGACAACGCCCAAGTTCGGGGCTGTGTCATCAGCCCATCCCACCGGGTTAGCATGTACCCCAATGGGCGGCGCACCTGTGACCAGTGCGCTAGGTTAGGCGCTCAAACCCGAAATCGCTTTGGCGATGTTGATCGCGCCATTTAAGTCGGCGTGGATGGTGTATCCGCATTTTTTACACTTAAAGTGGATGCCATTGCGATTTTCCTTTTCCCGATGTCCACATTTACACGTTTGGCTCGTATAGGTCGGATTCACCCACTCCACCCGAATGCCCGACATTTCGGCTTTGTAGGCAATCATGGTTTGCAGTTGATGAAACGCCCATGAATGAAGACTTCGTCCTGCTTCTTTTGCCGAAGCGGCTCGTTTCCGAATCCCCGCCAAATCTTCCATCCGAATCACGCCAACACCGTTGGCGAGCGCAAAACGGACGATTTGACGGCTGATTTTATGGTTCATATCTTTCATCCATCGGGACTCTTTATCGCCGTTTTTGCGAATCATATGGAGCTTCTTAGCTTTTCCTAATCTCCTTCGCAAAGCCGCGTATCGTCGGCGTATGAAGGCGCATGGATTCCCTTTAAAGAACAACGATTTCGTTCCAACGCTGGCAACGGCAATATAGCGAAGCCCTAAGTCAACGCCCATCACGTTTGTTTCTTTCCGTTGTTTGACTTCAAACGTGATGGGAATGGCTACGTACCATTTCTTTTTCTTTTTCTTTTTATAGAGTGTAGCTGTTCCTTGTTTGGCAGTCCCGTCTATGATTCGATCAAGCCATGTTTGTTGATAGGGACGCACGACAACGGGTACGCCTATTTTTTTCTCCAATGTTGGAAAAGCAACCGTGTAGAAATCCCCCTTCTTTACTATTTTTAAGTTTTGGTTGTTGAAGCAACACCATCGTTTTTGAAACGTCTTTGCCTTTTGTTTTTTCTTTTGGGATTTTACTTCTCGAATCGTCTGATTCACGATGGCAGAAGGAAATCGTTGTGACGAAAACTCTTTAAAAATTTTGCTCGTCGCTTGATTCAGCTCGGGATGATTCAACAGCCAATTCGCAAACTCTGTATTCACTTCTGTCATCCGTTCATACATTTCTTGTTTGACTTTCGTTGGTTTGTGCAGTTCTAACCTTAGTGTGATCGTGGGCATGAATTCCCCCCTTTTCTTTTGAGATTCCACATAACGTTTGATGGTTTCGCTTGATACATTTCCTGCTGTACTCATGACTATATCAGTTCGATGAATGAACTGCAACGCGCTTCATCGGGGCTGACCCAAAAGCGTCATTCTTCTCAAACGAAATACAACATATTGCGCATGATTCATTGTTTCGTGGCGATATATGGTGATGAGCAAGGGTGTCCCGATCCTTTTGGGACACCCCCCTTTCGCGCGGGATTTCTGTAATAAAAGCACCATAGAGACCGATGAAATAATCCAACAACGTAGATGTTCTACTAAACCTCATTATTGAATAAATCTCGAATTCGAGATAATTATATAAAACAACGCTTTGCCTGTCAATCGTAAGCTAGGCAGAAAAATAGGACAAAAGAATGATTCACCTTAGATAACGGGACAACTTATAGTAAAGATAGATACCGCCGCATCTTCTCCTTCGAGAAGATACGGCGAAAAGGCAAAACGCTGGAAACAGCGTGGCGCAAAGCTAGAGGGGCTACAGCGAAGGACGCTATGCCAGCCAGCTGCCGAACGTATCTTCAATCTATAACTGATGAAGGGGGAAGAAAAGCATGAAGCGAATGTTAGTTGGCTGTCTCGCTGCTGCCTTGCTGGTTTCATCAGGGTGGACAGCGGCCGAGGCCAAGGGGAAGCAGTCATCCAAACCGAAGTGGGCCGATAAAAACAAAGACGGCATCCCAGACGATTGGGAGCTGAAGTACAAACTCGGCCTAGGGAAAAATGTTGCCAACCAAGACAATGACCGCGACGGCTTAACAAACCGGGTCGAGTACAACCTCAACCTGAACCCGACGAAAAACGACACGGACAAAGATAAAATACTGGATGCAGACGAAGACACCGACCGTGATGGACTGACAAACGGCGCCGAAGTGGCGCTTGGCACCAAACCGGAAGATGCTGACAGCGACAATGACCGCATCAAAGACGGAGCAGAAAAGCAAGGAAAAACAAAGCTGGCCAATGTCATCCAAAAGCTTGAGCTGCAAATCAAAACGGCGGCCAACCAAACGATTAAAGTCGACTATCATTGGTCTGAACGCCATTCCCATTTGCGCATGAAAGACCAGACGGGTGAAGTGACGGCAAGTGATGTCCAGTCGCTCATTAACGACTTGCAAGCATCGCCGTCGCTGTCAAACGATGAAGTAATTGCCAAAATCCAAACCCTCTTTTCCCTTGATGTCCCGTTCCGCCTCGAACTCGAGTGGAAATACGGAAGCGGCTGGGCGCGGAAACTGTCCGTCAAGCAAACTCAAGATAAAGGAAAAAACAATGGGCAGCCCGGCGATGACGAGGACGACGATGACCAAGGCCATGATCAAAATCACGATCAAGACGATGATGACCACGATGACGGTAACGTAGGCGACGATGATGGAAACAACAGCCAATAATCGCGCCTTGAGCAGACAAGCGGCTGCCGAAAGGCCGGGAAACCGGCTGATGAGGGCAGCCGTATTTTTGTTGGAGCTTCCAACCACCTATTTATCACCCTTTTTCTTCCCCCCGTTGCCAGTGGAAGGACGCACAGAGCTGTTGCGGCTAAAAGGGCCAAAATTTCATAGTAAAATAAACGCCCGAACCGATCAATAACAAAGCCGGTGCCTATCTCCTCTTTCTTTTAACAAGTAAACAGTCTCTCATTCTCTTTGCCTTCCCTCATCCGAGGGTTCTTCCAGCAACAGGTCAATAATCGGGCAGTTATATAAATTGTCTTCATAAGGGCAACATTCCTTTAACTGCTGGAGCATCGCTTCGATCCGCACCAAATCGCGAATTTTCGCTTGAATCTCCTCGACTTTTTGCTCAACAAACTGGTACATGTCTTTGCACCGGTCGCGATCCCGGTCAACAACGCCGAGCAGTTTATCAATTTCCGCCAAGGTGAACCCGAGCCCTTGCAGCTGCTTAATAAACCGGATGCGCCGGATCGTCTCCTCCGTATACAGGCGATATCCGCCCTCTGTCCGCTCAGTTTCCAGAATAAGCCCCTTCCGTTCGTAGTACCGGATCGTTTCTTTATTGACATTGCATTTTTCTGCCAGCTCGCCGATGCGGTAATGTCTCACATAACCACCTCACCAAAAAGCATAAACTCTGCGCTATAGTACAGGGTCAAGTGAATATTGGAGTTTGGCCGGCATTTCTTCCATGCTTGGGGAAGCGTTCCGCCAAACAGACAGCTCCCGCTAAGCTTAGTCGCAATCGCAACAACAATCGGTTCCAATCCCCTCGTAACGCCCCGCGAAACGGCGGCCCAGCTCAAAGGCTTCATCCCGCACAGCACGATAGTTTCGAGACGTCTTGGTCAAACGTAAGCGTCGCCAATTTCAGCCCTTCCGCCATCGTTAAATACGGGACAAGCGTGTGGCGAAGGTCGTCGATCGTTAATCCGAATTGAATCGCCAACGTTGCGGCGTAAATGACCTCACTGGCATTTTCCGCGACAACGTGGGCGCCTAACAGCTTGCCCGTGCTGGCCTCAGCGACAAGTTTAAACACCCCCGTCGTTTCTCGGTTGACGATCGCACGCGGCACCGCTTCAAGCGGCAGGACGGATGTTTTCACATCATACCCGTTTTCTTTCGCCCGCTGCTCGGTCAAGCCGACGGTGGCAACGGCCGGGTGGGTGAACGTCACCGCCGGAACGACGGCGTCCGTCCAACGCTTGTTCAGCCCGCCTATGGCATTGGCCGCGGCAACAGCGCCTTGATAGGCCGCGACATAGACGAACTGCGGGCCGAGCGTCACATCGCCTGCCGCATAAATCGACGGGTTCGTCGTCCGTGCGTATTCGTCGATCAAAATTTCCCCGCGCGCCCCAATCTCCACGCCGGCCGCCGGCAAGTTCAACGCCGCCGTATTCGGCGTCCGCCCCGCAGCTACGAGCAGTTCATCCGCTTCGATGACCCGGATGCGCCCATCCACGTTCACATACACTTTTTTCGTATTCCCGTCTTGTTCGACCCGTTCAAACGAAGCGCCTGTGATGATGCGGATGCCTTGTTCCGCGAGCGCCCGTGTCACCGCTTCGGAAACTTCCGGCTCACACTCTTTCAACAGGCGCGAGCTTCGCTGCATCAGTGTGACCTCTGAACCCAGATGGTGGAACAGTTGCCCGAGCTCCATTCCGATATAGCCAGCGCCGATGACGGCGAGCCGCTTCGGCACTTTTTTCAGTTCAAGCAAGGTCGTGCTGGTCAAGTAGTCGACATCATGAAGCCCCGGAATATCCGGCACTGCCGGGGAAGCGCCCGTAGCGATCAGACACCGTTTCGCCGACAGCGTTTGGCCGTTCACTTCAATCGTTTGGTGATCGATAAACCGAGCCTCTCCTTGGATGAAATCGAACCCGTACTCCTCGATTAAATCGGCATATTTCGCTTGGCGAAGCTGCTCGACCAGTTCATTTTTTTGCTTCACTAGCGGCGCCAAGTCGACCGGACCGGCGGATGTATGCAGGCCGAGAAACGGGTGATTCCGCGCCAAGGCGTTGATTTCTCCAGCCCGAAGCAGCGTCTTCGACGGCACGCAGCCGATATTGACGCACGTCCCCCCGACCGTGCCGCGTTCGACCATGGCGACTTTCGCCCCATATTTCACCGCTTCGATCGCCGAAGAAAACGCCGCCGCACCAGAACCGATGATCATGTAGTCATACTCTCCCTCGCCATCGATGGCAGGGCTGGCTGATGCGGTGATCTCCTTAATTTCTCCCGGCTCGTAATGAGCGTTTTTGACCGCTTGCTTCGCCATATCAACGTCCGTGCCTTCAGGAATCGCAAATACCGCCTCGCCGCGCCAGAAGCTGACATCAATCTGTTTGGCTCCGATCTCACTGAGCGCTGCGGCGACATGTTGCTCACAGCCCGTGCATGTCATGCCTTGAACGGCCATTCGATACGTTTTCATTGTGAAAAACACTCCTTATCAACGAATTTCCCTTTCCCATTTTGTCCGAAACCTTTATGACGAAATCAATATCACTCGTCCCCATGATTCGTTCTAAATGGAACACAGCACGCCCCATGGCCGTTTCCTGTTTTTCCAGGGGAACAGCTATCTGTTTCGCTCGATCGCATTGGCTTTCGCTCATAAAATATCATCATCAGCGAAAAGAAAAACAACATCGTAAAAAGACCGATGGCAAGGCTTTGATGTCGAGCCAAATACACGCCGACCGACGTTCCGGCCAACAACGGCAGAACAATGGCCAGATGGCACGGGCAGCTGAGCAAGGCCAGCACGGCCCAAAACGATTTTTTGACCATTTCCATCGTTCTCCCTCCTTGCGATGACGGGGTGGGGGGTCCCGTCTTTGCTCAACATTATAAACGATGGACTAAGGTACAGAGTCAAGGGGGAATGTGGTGCGGCCAAACTATTTCCTTGATGTCGAATCAATCAAAAAAATACGCAACTTGTCCTGCCAAAAGACAGACAAGTTGCGCAATGCCACCTACTGCTCGAAATTAGAAAGGAATATAGTCAAGCGGATTGACCGCATTTGTTTTCGCTTCGTTCCAGCCGCCGCGGTGCAATTCAAAATGAAGGTGCGGACCGGTCGAATTCCCTGTATTGCCCATGTAGCCAATAATTTGTCCTTTGCGGACGTGTTGCCCTTCTCCGACAAGACGTGCTTCCAGATGGGCGTACACGGTCGTATACGTTTGTCCGTCAATGATATGGCTGATGAAAATGACATTGCCGTAGTTGCTAGAATAATAGGAACGGAATACGATTCCATCGGCCGCGGCAACCACTGGCACCACCGGCGCGCGCTTGCCGATGTCCACTCCCGGATGGAAGTCCGTGCCGCCAAACCGGTAGCCAAAGCCCGAGGTGATCGGTCCGTTGGCCGGGCGGGTGAACGCTCCGCTCGAGACAGGCGGCGTGCTGCCGCCGGATGGCGTTTCTCCTGATGACGCTCCTCCACCGTTTGGCGAGGCATATGTATGTCCTCTCTGTTTCGCTTCTTCTTCAGCCCGTTTTTGCCGCTCAAGTTCAGCAAGCTGCTCTTTCACCGCCGCTTCTTGTTTGGAGATCAGCTCTTTTTCCTCTTCGAGCGCCATCTTATGATCATGCTCTTCTTCCTCTTTTTGCTTCAAATCGGCCATCAGGCGGTTTTTCTGTTCCAGCTGGCCGGCGAGTTTCGATTGCAGCTGCTTCAATTCTTGCAAATCAGCTTGCAGCTTGTTCCGCTTCTCCGTCAATTCGGCTTCCTTTTTCTCTTTTAACGCTTTATCGGCTTCCTGCTCGCGGATGATTTGCTGGTCTGCTTCCATGATCGTTGTCACTGCGCTCATCCGGTCGATGAAGTCGCTGAAGCTTTGCGCGCCAAGCAACACTTCCAAGTAGCTGATCGCCCCGCCGCTTTCCTGCAAGGAACGAAGCCGCTCTTTCAAAATTTCATTTCGTTTTTCAATCCGTTCTTGAATTTCGGCAATTTCTTGTTTCAATTGGTCAATGGCTTGCTCCGTTTTGTCAATATCGGCGCTGACGTTGCGGATTTTGCCGCTCGTTTCCTCAATGGCGACATTCAGCTTCTCAATATCATTGGCCACTTGTTTTTGTTGCGACTGAAGGGCTTCGATGTTTTTTTGCGCCTCGCTGATCTTTTCCTGCACCTCTGATCGCTTCGAGCGAAGCGCGTCGATTTCGTTTCGCTTTTGTTCGATATCACGAGTGCTGACGGCGTTCGCCGCCGGCGGCAAAACGCCAAGGCCGAGCGCCGCCACGACGGCGAGCGCCATCATGTTTTTCTTTTTCATCGTTTTCCCCTCTCCCTATGACTCTTTTTTACACTTTCAAAAACTTGCGCACTGACATGACGCTTCCCCAAATGCCGATGCCCGCGCCGATCGCCAGCAACAGTCCGCTCAACTGCCACATAAACGGCGAAAACGGAAGAAGTTCAAAAAACGGCAAGGAAACCCGCTGTTCATACACTTCATACACGTTGTAGTACACGATCGAAAGCGCCGCGATCGGGAAGAGAGCGCCGAGCAACCCAAGCCATAGCCCTTCGAGAAAGAACGGCCAGCGGATAAACCCGTTCGTCGCCCCGACAAGCCGCATAATTTCAATTTCGCGGCGGCGGGCGAAAATCGTAATTTTGATCGTGTTGGAAATCAAAAACATGGCCGTAAACAGCAACCCAAGGATCAACACAAGCCCAACATTGCGCGCCACCTTGAGCGCATCAAACAGCTTCTCGACCGTCCCTTGTCCATAATTGACTTTATGGACGAACGGCAATGTTTCGATTTGTTTGGCGATTTTCACGGTGTCTTGTGGATGGGCCGCTTTCACGACGTATACATCGCTCAACGGGTTGTCCTGTTCAAATAACCGAAACGACGAACCCTCGTCTCCCATGCTTTTGATCAGCCGCTTCAACTCTTCGTCCTTCGATGAATAGCGGACTTCCTTCACGTTTGGAATGGCTTCAATTCGCCGGCGCAAGGCGTCTTTTTGCCGGCTGTCAGCCGTCAGCTCGATATGGACGCGAATTTCCACATCATTTTCAACTTTTTGCGCAAAATGGTTGATGTTGAACATGACGGCAAAAAAGACGCCGACAAGCAACAACGTCACCGTGACGGCGCTCGCGGACGCGAACGTCATCCAACCGTTGCGGCCAAGGCTTTTGATGCTTTCCCGGACGTGGCGCTTAAACGTATGAAGCGTCATAGCCGTATTCCCCCTTCGCCTCGTCGCGGACGATTTTCCCGTTTTCGATGGCGATGACGCGCCGCCGGGTCGCGTTGACGATCTCTTTATTGTGGGTCGCCATCACAATCGTCGTTCCCCGGTCGTTGATTTTTTCAAACAACTCGACAATGCCCCATGAGGTTTCCGGGTCCAAGTTTCCTGTTGGTTCGTCGGCAATCACGATCTTCGGGGAGTTGACGATTGAGCGGGCGATCGAGACGCGCTGTTGTTCGCCCCCGGACAATTCGTTCGGATAAGAGCGGATTTTATGCTTGAGGCCGACTAGGTCGAGTACTTCCATCACTTTTTTGCGGATCACTTTCGGCGATTCTTCAATCACTTCCAAGGCAAAGGCGACATTTTCATACACATTGAGCTTCGGAAGCAGCTTGAAATCTTGGAATACAACGCCGATATGGCGGCGCAAAAGAGGGACTTTGCTGTCTTTGAGCTTGGCAAGGTTGACGCCATTGACCATAATGTTCCCGCTCGTCGGCTTTTCCTCGCGGTACATCATTTTAATAAACGTCGACTTCCCAGCTCCGCTGGGCCCAACGACATAGACGAATTCTCCTTGCTTGATGCGAACGTTGATGCCGTTCAACGCAACAACGCCGTTTGGATATGTCTTGTATACATCTTGCATTTCAATCATCGCAATCACCTATTTTTCGACTCGTTTGCTGCCATTTCTCGAGCTGTTTCGAATGAATCTTGCAAAATTCCGCAAGGATTATTATAACACGATTTTCCGCTGTCGAATTTTACATTTATATTTCAAATGAAGGGACACTGGCGAAACTAGGACAAAAGATTCAAAAACAGAAAACACCGCCCCGTTCTTAAGCGAACAAGGCGGTGCATCTCCTTTGGTTGAAATGTTCACAGCGTTAAAAACATGTTCCCGTTATTTTTTCGCGGCCAGCCATTCCGCCACTTTGTCGGCGTCTTCCCCTTTAATGATTCCTGCCGGCATTGCGCCGCGGCCGTTGGCGATAATGTTTTTAATTTCATCTTTGGAATACTTGCTTCCAACCTTTTGCAAGTTCGGGCCGACCCCGCCCGACAAGTCTTGTCCATGACAGGACGCACAGTTTTGTTTAAAAATTTGCTCGGCAGCCGCTGCGGTATCCCCTCCGCCGTTGCTGCCACCGTTTTTCTCCCCGGCATTGTCCCCGCCACCGCCGCACGCGGCAAGCGCGAGCGAAACGCCAAGGAACATCGCAGCCAACTTCCATTTCATGGCGAACTCCCCCTGAAAACAAAAATTTCGTTCTCATTTATTATAACCGATTTCTCCCGTTTTACGTACGTTGAAATCCTTCGCCGAGCACCTCAGCGGCGTTCGCAACGATGACAAACGCTGTCGGATCAATGGTTCGGACCAATTGTTTCAATTTCGTGAACTCCGATTGTGCGACGACGCACATCAACATCGGCCGTTCATGTTCCGTGTAGCCGCCGTACGCCGGCAGCCTCGTCACTCCGCGGTCGATTTCGTGCAAAATGGCGCGGCGCACTTTTTCTTCTTCCTTTGTAATAATAAGAGCGATTTTTGAATACCCAAGCCCGACTTGGACGAGGTCGATCGTTTTGCTCGTCACATACAACGCGATCAACGCATAGAGCGCCCGTTCAATATCAAATACAAACGCCGCGGTCAAAACGATCAAACCATCGATTAAAATGACGCACATTCCAAGCGACAACCCGGTGTATTTATGAATGATTTGCGCAGCCAAATCGGTGCCGCCGGTCGATGCGCGGCCGCGAAAGACAACGCCGAGGCCAAGTCCGACGCCGATGCCGCCAAAGATTGCGCCAAGAAGCGGATTGGTCGTCGCCGGCTCCATCCCTTTCGTCAAATAGACGACAAGCGGCAAAAACACCGTCCCGACGAACGTTTTCACGCCAAACTGCCGTCCCAGCAGCACAACGCCAGCGATAAAGAGCGGAATGTTGAGCGCCCATTGGACGTAGGCAGGCTCAATGCCAAACAGCGCGTGCATAATCGTGCTGATGCCGCTCACTCCGCCCGAGGCGATCCGGTTCGGCAGCAAAAACACGTTAAACGCCACAGCGACGATCGCCGCGCCGATAAGAACATACGCATACTCCAAAGCCGCCTCCACCGCCGGAGGCATGGTCTTGTCTCTTCTTTTGCGCATGCTTCCCCACCTTCCTCTGTGAGTATAGCATGCCCGTTTTGGCAAGTAAATGACAGCCGGTTAACGCGATAGCGATCTGCTATGGTAAAGGAAAAAAGGACGATCCGATGATCGCCCCAACTGAAAAATCAAAAACTCAATATACATCGCCGCGGTTGCCGATTGCCTCAATATAGATGATTCGTTCTTCATGGTTGATGCGAAACAAAACACGATATGTTCCGATTCGCAGCCGATATAATCCTTCTTGGCCCTTCATCTTTTTAATATCCCCCTGCGGTGGGATTGCAAGCAGACCTTGCAGCGCTAAAGCCAACCGTTCTTGCACGTTCTTTTTTCTTGACGGGCAATGAATTTGACTGCAGCCTTACGGTAGATCAACTTGTAGCCCGAATTCACGCTTGGCGTCTCTCCCAGCGATATATCCTTCATCGCTTTGCAGCTGCTGGCGCTCTTCTTCGGTCAACCCTTCTTCGTCCGTTTCATCGATCTGTTCCCACACCAATCGTTCCCGTCTCGCCCGATCAAGCAAGTATGTCAAAAAATCGTACGCCGTTTGATGATCCGACTCGTTCAGCTGATCAATCAATTCGTAAAGCATTTGTTTGTGTACCGCCAACGCCATCGCCCTCCTTTTTCCTTATCATTACCTTCAGCGTATCACGAAAGCATAGATGCGTCAAAAGGCCAAAACACGATTTTGAAGCGAAAAAAAGGACGATCCGATGATCGCCCTTTACTTCAACTTCGCACGCAAATACGCGTCAATAAACACATCAATTTCTCCATCCATCACCGCTTGCACGTTGCCGACCTCAACGTTCGTCCGATGGTCTTTGACAAGCGAATACGGATGGAAGACGTACGAACGGATTTGGTTGCCCCAGCCGATTTCTTTTTGCTCGCCGCGCAGCTCGGCGAGTTCGGCTTGCTGCTCCTCGAGTTTCTTTTGGTACAATTTCGCCTTCAACATATTCATCGCTTTTTCGCGGTTTTTAATTTGCGAGCGCTCCGATTGGCAGGTCACGACAATGCCCGTCGGCAAGTGGGTGATGCGCACCGCCGAATCGGTCGTGTTGACGTGCTGCCCGCCCGCGCCGCTTGAGCGGTATGTGTCGATTTTCAGCTCTTCCGGCCGGATCTCAATTTCAATGTTATCATCCAATTCCGGCACAACCTCGCACGACACAAACGACGTATGGCGTCGGCCCGAGGCGTCAAACGGGGAGATGCGCACAAGACGGTGCACCCCTTTTTCCGCCTTTAAGTAGCCATAGGCGTTATGCCCTTTAATGAGCAGCGTCACGCTTTTAATCCCCGCTTCCTCGCCCGGGAGGTAATCGAGCGTCTCGACTTTAAACCCTTTTTTCTCCGCCCAGCGTGTATACATGCGCAAAAGCATCGACGCCCAATCTTGCGACTCCGTGCCGCCCGCGCCCGGGTGGAGCTCCAAAATGGCGTTGTTTTGATCGTACGGCTCGTTAAGCAGCAGCTGCAGCTCGAACTCGCTGAAGTCTTTCGTCAGCTTTTTCGCTTCCTCGACGAGCTCGGCTTGGAGTTCGTCATCCGGCTCCTCTTTCAGCAATTCGTACGTCACTTCCAAGTTGTCAAACCGTTCTTCAAGCGAGGAAAATTCCTCGACAAGGTCTTTGAGCGCATTCGCCTCGGAAATGACCGCCTGCGCCGCCTTTTGGTCATCCCAAAAGTTTGGCGCCGCCATCTGTTCTTCTAATTCGCGAATGCGCGCCCGCTTCGCTTCGAGGTCAAAGAGACCCCCTGATTTCCGCTAATCGCTTAGCCATTTTCTCGAGCTCTTGCTTAATCTCGACCAAATCAATCATGTTGTCCTCACCTCATCATGAATATAGTATGCCAACGATGAATGTCTGCCATTCAAAAGGGAGGCTAAGCCTCCCCTTTTATATTTATAAACGGTTACACCGCTCTTCCGCAACAATGTTTATATTTTTTCCCGCTGCCGCACGGGCACGGGTCGTTGCGGCCGACGCGCACCGCCTTGCGGACCGGTTTTCTCTTCGGCTCTTCGCCGTCTTCTTTCGGGTGGACCGCTTCGCCTTTTGCCACTTCCTGACGCTCGAGATTGTGATGGATTTCCGCCTTCATAATATAGGTGGCGACTTCCTCTTCAATCGAAGCGATCATGTTTTCAAACATCGCATACCCTTCCATTTGGTATTCGCGCAGCGGGTCGACTTGCCCGTAGGCGCGCAAATGGATGCCTTGGCGGAGCTGCTCCATCGCGTCGATATGGTTCATCCATTTCATATCAACGGCCCGCAAAACGACGACGCGTTCAAATTCGCGCATTTGTTCCGGCGGGATTTGCGCTTCTTTCTCATCATAGCGCGCCTTTACTTTCTCCCAAATGAGCTCGATCATCTCTTCCGGCTCTTTGCCGCGCAAGTCGGCTTCCGTCACATCCCCTTCTGGAAGCAGATGAGCGTTGAGATACTCAACGAGTCCTTTCAAATTCCATTCTTCCGGAACCTCTTCCTTCGGCGTATGGGCGTTGACGACGCGCTCGATCACCGATTGAATCATCTTTTCGATGATGCCGCGCAAATTGTCGGAATCAAGCACTTCATAGCGCTGGCGGTAAATGATTTCCCGCTGCTCGCGCAGGACGTCGTCATACTGAAGCAGCTGTTTGCGGGCGTCGAAGTTGTTGCCTTCGACCCGCTTTTGCGCCGACTCGACCGCTTTCGTCACCATTTTGCTTTGAATCGGCTGCGAGTCGTCCATCCCCAGGCGGTCCATCATCGCCATGAGGCTCTCGGAGCCAAAGCGGCGCATCAGCTCATCTTCAAGCGACAAGTAAAACTGCGACACTCCAGGGTCGCCTTGACGCCCCGAGCGGCCGCGCAGCTGGTTGTCAATGCGCCGGCTCTCATGCCGCTCCGTGCCGATGACCGCAAGCCCGCCAAGCTCCTTGACCCCTTCGCCGAGCTTAATATCCGTCCCGCGCCCGGCCATGTTCGTCGCAATCGTCACCGCGCCTTTTTGCCCCGCTTGGGCGATGATCTCCGCCTCTTTCGCATGGTTTTTCGCGTTTAAGACATTGTGCGGGATGCCGCGCTTTTTGAGCATCTCTGACAACATCTCGGACGTCTCGATCGCCACCGTGCCGACCAACACCGGCTGCCCTTTCGCATGGCGGGCGGCGATATCCTCGACCACGGCGCGGAACTTCCCTTCCATCGTCCGGTAGATCAAATCCGGACGGTCTTCGCGGATGACCGGGCGGTTTGTCGGAATGACGACGACGCGCATGTTGTAAATGTTGCGGAACTCTTCCTCTTCCGTCTTCGCCGTTCCGGTCATCCCCGCCAACTTTTCGTACATGCGGAAATAGTTTTGGAACGTAATCGTGGCTAAGGTCATCGACTCGTTTTGAATCTCGAGCCCTTCCTTCGCCTCAATGGCTTGATGAAGCCCATCGCTGTAGCGGCGGCCGTGCATCAAGCGCCCGGTGAACGGGTCGACGATGATCACTTTTCCGTCTTGCACGACGTAGTCGACATCGCGCTGCATCGTCACGTGCGCCCGCAGCGCCAGCTGAATGTGGTGGTTGAGCGTGACGTGTTTCAAATCGAACAAGTTGTCGATGCCAAACGCCCGCTCGGCTTTGTTTATTCCTTCTTCCGTCAGCTGGACGCTTTTCGTCTTTTCATCGTATGTGTAATCGACATCTTTGCGCAACGTGCGGACAAACGCATTCGCCTGCACATACAGCTTGGTCGACTTCTGCGCCGTCCCTGAAATGATGAGCGGTGTCCGCGCTTCATCGATCAAAATCGAGTCGACCTCGTCGATGATCGCATAATAGAGCGGACGCTGCACAATATGTTCTTTGTACAGCACCATGTTGTCGCGCAAATAGTCAAAGCCGAACTCGTTGTTCGTTCCGTACGTAATGTCGGCGTTGTACGCCGCCTGCTTCTCTTCGCGCGACATGCCGCTTAAGTTCAAGCCGACGGTCATGCCCAAAAACTCGTACAGCTTGCCCATCTCCGTCGCGTCGCGCGTCGCTAAGTATTCGTTGACCGTCACAACATGCACCCCGCGCCCCGTCAAGGCGTTCAAATAGACGGGCATCGTCGCCGTCAACGTTTTCCCTTCCCCGGTTTTCATCTCGGCGATGTCGCCTTCATGCAACACGACGCCGCCCATAATTTGCACTTTATATGGGTACAAACCGAGGACGCGCTTCGCCCCTTCGCGCACCACGGCAAACGCCTCAACGAGCAGGTCGTCGAGCGATTCGCCTTGTTGGTAGCGGGCTTTGAATTCCTCGGTTTTTTGCCGCAACTGGTCATCCGTCAGTCTTGCCATCTCCGGACCGAGCGCATCGACTTGATCCGCAATTTTCTCCAATCTTGCCAACTGACGCTTGTTCGGGTCAAATACTTTTTTTAAGACTCCAAGCATAGGAAACGCTCCTTATTTTTCAATGGACTCACTTATTAATCATATCATTTGCAGTGGGAGGTGACAACTATTGCACAGGCTTAGAGAGGGGCATGTCCAAGAGAGGGGATCACGCCTTGGACTGAAGCTGCTCAATCGCCGCTTCCGCATGATGAAGACGCCGGTTAAGCGCATAAATTTCAAAACTTTTCTCATCTACTTTTTCATGAATTTTGCGAAGCAATATTTGCACATCATCCACAAGCTGCGTTTCGACTCGATGAAGCGTCTCTTTCACTTCTCCCAATTCCACCTCCACACGGTCTAACCGTGCTTTCACCTCTTCCATTTCTTGTTCAAGGCGGCTGATGCGCCCGTTCATTTCATCGACGCGGCCTTCAAGCGCTTCAACGTGAGTCGTCAGCGAACCAATTTGCCCGCTCATTTCTGCTAAACGGCCATCGATCTGCACAAAACGCTCATTCATTTGAGCAAAGCATTCGTCAATCTGGGCAAAGCGCTTATCAATCTGGGCAAACCGTTCATCAATCTGCGCAAAACGTTGGCGAGTTTCTTCTTGAAAAGCCAAAAATCCTTTTTCCATGTTATCCAACTTGGACAATATTTGACGCAGCAGTTCCTCCATCGTTCTCCCCCTTTTTGCTTCTTTCACACATATTATAACATCCCCTGCCAAAAAAAGCAGGGGATGCGCATAGAAGGGTTGTTCAATTCGCCTCGATCAGTCCGTACTTTCCGTCTTTGCGGCGGTAAACGATGTTCGTCCGGTTCGTCTCGGCGTTCGTAAAAATGAAGAAGTTGTGCCCCAACAAATTCATTTGCAAAATCGCTTCTTCGCTGTCCATCGGCTTCAAGCTGAAGTGCTTCGTGCGCACGATTTCAAACTCCTCTTCATTCTCCGCCGCGGCGCCGCTCGGGACAGGGGCAGCCAGCTTCGCCTCTTTCTCCCGATCGCGCAGCTTCCGATTGACTTTCGTTTTATGTTTGCGGATTTGCCGCTCCAATTTATCCGTCACTAAATCGATCGCCGCATACATATCGTCATGCCGCTCCTCGGCGCGCAACAACAGATGCGGCATCGGAATGGTCACCTCGATTTTCCCTTGTCCATCGTTGTAGACTTTTAAATTGACATGGACATTCACGTCATCGGTGCGGTCGAAATAGCGCTCCAATTTGCCGATTTTTTTCTCCACGTACTCGCGCAACGCAGGAGTTACTTCGATGTTTTCCCCGCGAATGTGATACATCATCGCTGACCACTCCTTATCTTCAAACTGTAAATCCCTACACTTTTTTATTACCCATCAAACCACGGCTTCAATCAAAAATATTTTCGAAGATTTTGTGAAAACACAGAAAAATATGGTAAGATAGGAATAGGTGTTTACTCTTATGATGCGGAAAGTACGAAGTGTGTCATCGAATGCGAAAGGTCCATATTTCCCATGCGAAAAGCGGCGATGTGCTCGCCGTTGATCTGTTCGCCGCCAACGGCAGCGTGCTTTTGTCGCGCGGCGTGCGGCTGACAAGCGGCTACATCCGTTCTTTAGCGCAAAAAGGGGTTCAATACATTTATATTGACGACAAGCAAACATATGACATCCGTCCGCTGCCATTGATCAGCGCGACCGTGCGCCAGCAGGCGGTCAAGAAAGTGTACGAGACGATGACCGCTTTGATCGAGCAAAAAAAGCTGCTCCGCCGCGCCTCCTCGCTCGATTTAGGAAAAGAGTACGAGAAGGTGTTCAAAGACATTTTGGATTACTTGCTGAAGCAGGAGAACTTGCTCATCAATTTGTCGGATTTGGTCATCTCAAACGGCTACTTTTTCCATCATTCGGTCAACGTCGCCACCATCGCCGGCGTCATCGGCATCGCCAAAGGGTACAGCCCCCAACAGCTGCTTGACCTCGGCGTCGGGGCGCTTCTGTTTGACATCGGCATGACCCAGCTGCCCGATGGCCTTTGGCGGAAAAAAGGGGAACTGACCGAAGAAGAAAAGGAAATCGTCCACCGCCACACCTATCTCGGCTTTGAGCTGCTTCGGCGCCAGCGCAACATTTCGCTCTTTTCCGCCCATTGCGCCTTGCAGCACCACGAGCGTTGCGACGGCAGCGGCTACCCGCGCGCCTTATCCGGAAACGAGATTCACGAATACGCCCGCATCGTCGCCATCGCCGACGTCTTTGACGCCTTGACATCGGCCCGCTACCATCGAAAGCAATATTCGCCGCACGAAGCGGCCGAATACTTATCCGCCGCCGGCGGCCTTTTGGACTATGAACTGATCAAGCTGTTTCTCTCCTACATCGCCATCTATCCGGTCGCCACGACCGTCTTGCTCAACACCGGGCATATCGGCGTCGTCTCGCAAGTGTTCCCGGGTTTCCCGCTCCGCCCCGTCGTTCGGATTATTAAAAATCCGGCGGGCGAAGAGTTGAAAAGCCCGTATGAGATCGACTTGCGAAAAGAGATGAACGTCACGATCGTCAAAGCCGTCTGAAGCGAAAAGGGCAGCGCGCCGCTGTCCTTTTTGCTTTCCAGCCGCCCCGTTGCGCCTACTGCACGAGATACCGCCGCAAGCCGCCCTCCACAGCTATTTTCCACGCCTGAAACGCCGGCGACAGCCATCCCCGTACAATTTGCTCTTTCGCCGCCGCGTCGGCGAACTTCCCATCGAGCGCCTCGGCCGCGTCGAGCACATCGGCAAACCGTTCAAGTTGGCGGACGAAATCGCTCTCCTCAGCGAACAGCTGCTCTAAATACACGTTCGTCTCGCCGATTTTCCCAAGCGCCAGCAAAATATCCGCAAGCAACCGATCCGCATGCCTCCGCTGCGGGTCAGCAAAACTCGCTGTGACGTAATCGAGCCCTTCCTCAACGGTCTCAAGCAGCGATGCGTACTGGCGGATGATGTCCAGCGCCGCGCTTGTCAATTCCGCCATCCTCACCCCACCCTATCTCCGTTTGTCGTAAAACATCCCATCGAACGAAAGCGGCTGCTCGTACGGGTGAGCGTAGCAAACGGTCGCCTGCCGCTTCGCCCCCGCCATCCGCAAATCGCGGCGAATCTCTTCGCACACCCGCCGCAGCCGTGCTTCAATCTCTTGATTCCAAACGATGATCTCACAGCCAAGCTCCTGTTCTTCCTCGCTGTATGGCGGCCGCAGCTTCGGAAGCAGCGCCTCACGCCGCCTCAACAGCTCATCGACCACTGCCATCCGCGCCTCGCGCTCCTCAGGGGGCCATGGCGCCATCACCGCCTCAAGCAGCTGCTTCGTGACAAGCCAAACGTCGCGCACAACCCCCATTATACTTTCCCGCCTCCCGCGTATTGCCGCTGCCGATTCAGCTGAATCACTTGCTTCCACGTATCGCGAAACTCGGCGACATACCCCTCGACCTCGTCCAAAATCGCCGCATCGTTTTTCACGTTAGCCTCGACGAGACGGCGGTAAATGTAGTCGTACATCGTCATCATCGATTTGGCGACATCATACTCCATTTTCAACGTCTTCATCAGTTCCAAAATGATGTTTTGCGCTTTAATCAAGTTTTCATTGCGTGCCGCAATGTCACCGTTTTCGATCGCCTGGCGCGCAAGTTTGATAAACTTCAAGCAGCCGTTATAGAGCATCAGCGTCAACTCTCCAGGCGACGCCGTCTGCACGGCGTTCGCTTGGTAGTGTTGATACGGATTGTTCGTTGCCATCATCGGTCACTCCTTTTCCACATCAAGTGCTTGACACCTTACAGGACTGATGAAAAAACGACGGTTTCGGCAAAAGTTTCAATACAAAACCCCTTAATCCCCCCGTTCATTAGCAAGTGCCAACCGCCATTGCCGCCTGCAGTCCCCATCCGCCAATCGTTATCCTTGCATGCCGCCGCCAAAGGCGTTCATCAAGTACATGCTTTGCTGGTTGGCGCGCTGGATCGCTTCTTCCATCGCTGTGAATTGGCGGTAGTAGCGGTCTTCAATTTGTTTCAAGCGGTCTTGGAAGCGGTCAATTTGGTCATTGATTTGAATTAAATCGCGCCCGATCGCAAACTGCTGGTTCGTCCAAATCGTCTTCCCCGCCTTTTGTTCGATTTTCCCGATCGTTTCCTTAATCGTATCGCGCAGGCGGCGGGCGATGCCTTTTTCCGCATCCGTCGCGCCGTTTTGATTGAACAGCTGATACACGGCATCGGGGTTTTCCTTGATTTTCTCCCGCAGCTTCGTCTCGTCAATGATCAGCTTCCCGCCGTCGAGGTAGTTCGACGATGTCGTAATCCCAATTTGCGCCAGCTGCGAAAATCCGCTCGGGATGTTCGCCCCTTCGACTTTTGTGTACAAGTTCATGCGCATCTTGCTGAGGGCGCTGGACAAAATCGAATCGCCGCGAAGCATGCCGCTTTTTGCCTTCTCTTCCCACAGCTCGATTTGCTTTTCCGTCATCGCCTCTTTTTGCTCGTCCGTAAGCGGCGGATAGTCGCGATAGCGCTCTTCTTTCAGCTTGGCGTTGATTTTGGCGATTGTGTCGTTGTATTTGTCGACGAATGACTTGATCGAATTGAAAATGGCATCAACGTCCGTCGAGGCAGTCACGGTTACTTCGCTTGCTGTTGTTTGCTTTAATGTGTACTCATACCCGTTAATCTGAAACACATTCGTTGGACGTTCCGTTGGTAAACCGTTAATTGTAAACTGAGCGTTCTTTCCTTTTCTCCCCAACATGATCGTATTATCGCTCGGGTCCGGTGTTGCAGCAGCAATATCACTGTCTTGAGGTAGCTTTAACACGTCAATCAAAAACCTGTCAGCGGTATCATCAATTACAATTTCAGCGCCTTCTGACGCATCGCCTGTATTTTTCGCCGTCAATGACACTCTGCCCGTTCGGCTATCGTAAAAAGCCACTACCCCGGCCTGAGAGCTATTAATTTTATTAATCAACGAGTTTAATGAATCAACACTCGGATCAAATTGAATCGTTGTCCACTCTGTCGGCATCGTGCCATCGCTCTTAATCGCCTTAATCCGAATCTCCTTTGTCCCGCTGCTCAACGTGTAGCCGTTATTTTTCGTGATGTTGCTATCTTGACTGAGCAACGTTTGGGATGGATCGAAATTGGCATTGCCTACGGCAACCGCTCCATACATATAAGCATTCTCTGCTAGTTGTGTCACTTTGATAGTTGATGTCAATTGGGAAGTAGAGCTAATGTTTCGAACAGAAACAGCCGCTTCATTCGAACTGATAACCGTCTGCTTCGTAAACGTCGCCTGCCGATAGATTCCATCAAAGATCGATGTATCTAACTCGCTGAGCAGCTTATTCATCTCCCGATAATCATCACGCTGCCACTCGAGCAGCTGCTTTTTCTGCTTTAACTTATCAAGCGGCGCCCGCTCCGCTTTCATCAAATCGCTCACGATTTTGTCAATGTCCATCCCGCTCGCGAGGCCGCTGATGCGCAACGTATTCGCCATTTCGACTCACCACCGTTAAATTTTTTTATCCACTAAAAGCCCGACAAACTCCATCATCGCCGCGTACATATCCAACAGCTTTTTCGGCGGAATTTCGCGGATCACCTCATGCGTCTTTTCATCGATTACTTGCACGTAATACTCGTTCAACTCTTTATGCAGCTCAAACCGAACCGACGTATGGCTTGGCTGCACCAACTCATTCAAACCGTTGACCACTTTCTCAAGCGTTTCCTCCGATGGCAGCCTCTCAAGAGGAGACGACGCCTCTGCCTCCTGCGGCCGCGCCGCCGAGAGTTCGGCTTTTGGATTCACCTGCTCGGTTCGCGTCGGTTCATATGAAAGGAAAGAAGAAGACACCCGTTCAATCGTCATACGACCCGCTCCTTTGTTTTAGACGCTTTCTACCGTTTATATCGGATGAAATGCAGGAAGTGTGAAGAGGCCGAAGCAGACAAATGCAATGGATAAAAAGAAAAGTGAACTTCCCGAGAAATTCGATGTATAATGAAAGGCAGCGAAAAGCAAAGGAGATGAGTACGTTGGGGGTGGAGCATTTAGAAGGCCGGTGATTTAATGAGAAAAAGCAGTTCAAAACCAGCTCTTCTCAAATTGAGAACTCTTGTAAAATCAGCTCTTATTTCCCGACGAACTCCATCGATTTGGCAAACATAGTCGTTTTTCACCGTCCTTTTAGAGCAGTTTCATAAAAGTCAACAATGATTCGATTGATCTCCCGCACATCGTATGGGATCGATGTTTCCATTTCACGCCCATCTGCATATGAAATAAAAATATTGATGTTGTTTTCAAAAAGTTCAAGCTCCAAGTAATCTCCATTTTCTTTTTCAAATTCAAGCTGAATGCTATCCCGCGCTGTAGGGAACAACTTCGGCTGCTTAATGACCGTGTGAATCACACTGAAGACCTTCTCAATCAATTTATCGGAAAATGGATCCGCTCCATTTCCATTCCAATCGTTCCCCAGTTCTCTGATGGCTTGCAGTTTGGCTATGTTTTCTGCCTTTCGCACTTGGTCATAAATAAACGGCGTCACCCGTCCAAAAGAATGCTCATTTCGCCATATCGCCGTTTTCATCGGCGTTGTTGTTTCCTCAACGTCAGACAACCGAACATATTCCTCTCCCACTGTTCCCCGAATCAATGGCTTCGAAACGGGGAAACGGGCACGGACTGCTTGGGGTTTCGGCAAACAAAAATACCCATCGATCCCAGTAGATGAAGACTTCCCTGCACGGGAGGCAAAGGACGGCGTTCAAAATAAAAGTTCACAACAATCTCCCCCTGCGGAGAAATTCCGCCGTGCGCCCCATTGACGTAGACAGGATTATAGTCATCGGGAAACAAGTATTTAAAATGAACGACCTTTTCTTTGCCAGACATGATACAACCTCCACGCAACAGTCTTTATTTTCATTATGAACATACGTTTTGAAATGAACAAGATAACCTGACAACAAGGACGATATTGCCCCTGATAACCTGAGGCCAAAATCCTTAACGATACCTAAATCATGAAACCGTATTTTTACTTTCTCCATTCCCATAGCAACTTCCTGCCGTGATCACCAATAAAACTCAGAAAGCTGCTTCCGTAAAATGAAAACGAGGTGGCAAACCTCGTTATTTTCGATAAAAGGAGAGCACTTTGTTCACCCCTTCCATAACTGTTCGAATATCATATTCGCTCATTTTCGGAAAAAGGGGAATCGTTAACACCGCTTCATACCACTTTTCCGCAACCGGGCAAATTCCTTTCTTATATCCTAATTGTTGATAATAAGGGTGAAAATAAACCGGAATGTAATGAACGTGCACTCCGATATTTTCTGCCCGCAACGCTTCAAATATCTCTTTGCGTCCCACCCGAAAATTCTCTAATTGCAACTGAAGCACGTATAAATGCCAGCTTGAGTCCACATACGGAAGCTGATAAGGAATGCGCACCCCAGGAATGCGAGAAAACGCCTCATGATACATCGCGGCAATTTCCCGCCGTTTCTGCACAAATGCATCAAGCTTTGTCAATTGGCTAAGCCCGAGCGCTGCCTGCACATCCGTCATTCGGTAATTGTAGCCAAGATCCACCATCTCATAATACCAAGGCCCTTCATTCTTTCTTACATTCTCCGTTGTAATCCCATGCGTACGAAAACGTTTTAATTTAAGGTAGTATTCTTCATGATCAGTGACAATAACGCCACCCTCACCCGTCGTAATAGGCTTGACAGGATGAAAGCTGAACATCGTCATATCTGCTAACGAGCCTACTTTTTTTCCTTTATAACAAGCTCCTAAAGAATGGGCGGCATCCTTGCAATGCTACCCGCCCCATGAACTGCAACAATTACAGAACCACATTTTTACTCATTTCGGCATCACGTTTCGCTTAAGCAAACGTCCCGATGGCCAAGGCAGTATTTTAAAAACGACATCGGTCAAAGATACGTTCCACTTTCTTGAAACGATCGCCCCTGTTATTCATGACTGCCCTTCTATGTATTACAAAACCAACTGGAACGAACGACTTAAAGCAGAGAAACGCAAATGGAAAAGCAAGCTTCCGGATTTCGATATTTTCGTTAGCAGCACCGAGCGCGTGAAACCATATTCCATTGAAGAAATACGGTTATTGAAAGAAATGAAGCAAAAAGGAGCTACGATCCAAGAAATCGCAGACGCTCTGCAAAGAAGCTATTGGTCTGTTGTGTATAAATGGAGAGAGATAAAAGATAAATAAGGTGTTCATGAAAAAAGAGACCCTAGATAACCTAAGGTCTCTTTGCGTTTCGCTATGATTAACGAAGCAATTGCAATACTCCTTGTGGTTGTTGGTTGGCTTGCCATGCCTCAACGTCTTTCGAACGTTGTGTAGACTACATCTTCACCTTTCCAGCTTGCCGCTGGCGAAGGGCTGGGCGCTTCGGTTCGGCGCTTGCCTCCCCTACGGACTTCATCACCATAGCGTTTCGCCTTAGGTGGTATGTCCTAGTCGTTGAACCTTCTCCACCCTTTCGGGACAGGAGCTTGGCTGCTGGTTGCCCATTGTTGCATCTTTCCTTTTTTCAAGCCGTCACGCCTGCCGTTTCCAGCTACGTTGTGGCAAGGAAAGCTTTAGGGGGTCCCAGCAATTCACCCAGTGATCCTCTTAGCCGTTTCCAGCTAAGACGCCCTGCAAATATCCAGCCGTTATCTTAATAACTGCAATACTCCTTGCGGCTGGCTATTTGCTTGAGCCAACATCGCTTGCGCCGCTTGCGCCAAAATGTTGTTTTTCGTAAATTCCATCATTTCTTTCGCCATGTCGACGTCGCGGATGCGGGATTCAGACGCTGTCAAGTTTTCCGCAGCAGTTCCTAAATTGTTAATCGTGTGTTCTAATCTATTTTGAACTGCCCCCAGTTTAGAACGCTCCGACGATACACGCTGAATAGCATTATCAATCGTAGTAATCGCTGTGTTAGCACCAGTCTGGTTGGTTACGTTGATACCGTTGACGCCTAATGCAGTTGAACTCATATTGTTAATGGCTAATTGAGTACTTTGATCAGAGTTTGCACCAATATGAAATTTAACAGCATTATTCACAACAGTATAACTAGCAGTATCACCCGTCGAGCCATGATTGGTTAACAACTCAAACTCAAATCCTCCAAGATTAATCGTCCCACCAGTATAGTTAAATGTAGCTAAGTTCACCGTCTTATCTCCAGATAAATCTATATCCAGTCCATTTGCAGACAAGGTAAACTTAACTGTACCATTTCCAATAATATTCTCCGTCCCTACATCAATTGCAAGCCCGCCGATATTCAATGTACCTGAATTTGTAGAAGAACCTGTAACCCTAGTAGTTGTCCCGTCTGGACCGATTAATTCGAAATCAGCTGTATTAGCTGAGCTATTGTAGTTTGTTACGTTTAATGTGTATTGTCCATATTTAATAGTTGCTCCACTAGCCACACTAATGTTATCTTGAATCGTGGAGGTAGTTACGGCTGTTGCACCTGATGTTACAGTAATTGTATCTGTACCAGTATTTGTTAATGTAATAGTATAGTTACCGCTATCTAAATCAGCACCGGTAGCCTGTAGGTTAGTTAAAACAGCCGTACCACCCGTTTTAGTTGCTACCTTGCCCATATCACCATTTAACAATTTTTTAGTGTTAAATTCCGTGTCGGTAGAAATTCGGTCAATTTCCGACACTAATTGATCGATTTCTTTTTGAATCTCTGCCCGATCATCTGCTGTATTAGTATCGTTGGAAGCTTGTACTGCGAGCTCCCTCATCCGCTGCAAAATCGCATGTGTTTCATTCAACGCACCCTCTGCCGTTTGGATCAACGAGATCCCATCCTGCGCATTGCGGCTTGCTTGCTCCAACCCACGAATTTGCCCTCTCATTTTTTCCGAGATGGCCAAGCCTGCTGCGTCATCGCCCGCACGGTTAATGCGCAGACCGGAAGACAGTTTTTCCATGTTTTTCGCTGCGGCGCCTTGACCGATCGTCAGTTGGCGATACGTATTCAACGCCGCGATGTTGTGGTTGATTCTCATGTTCTCTTCCTCCTTGAAATGATTTTTCTTCCACGTCCTTGTGGAATGATAGATTCCGCGGATAGGAAGAAAGTCGGCCGCCTTTCTTCGCTATGCCGCGTTCACTTTTTATATCGGCGCGTTTTTTGGAAGTTTAATAGGGAAATTTAAATTTTTTGTCGATGGTGACAAAAAAAGCGCCGCTTGGGCGCCTGATTCGTTTATGAGGTGTTCCATTGTTTCAGCTTGGCGGTCAGTTCGGCAAGCGACGTTTCGGACGCTTCGGAGGCAGCGTTGTTTTCCGCTTGGATGGCAAGATACACTTCTTTGCGGTGGATGTCGATATGTTTTGGAGCGTTGATGCCGAGCTTCACCTGATCGCCTTGAATGGCGAGGACGGTGATTTCGATGTCATCGCCGATTTGGATCGCTTCTTTGATTTTGCGCGTTAAGACAAGCATCGGGCCGCCTCCTTTACGTCGCCACTTTTTCCGGGAAGAGGCGATGTTTCGTTTTGTATGGGGTGTTGGTTAAGATCACTTGCTTGCCAGTTCGTTTTCGGACGTTGATGACCACCGGCGCCTGCAAGTTGGCCGTTGTCTCGTGGAACGGTTCGGCGACGGTGAGGATGACGTACACCGCGACGTCGCGTTCGCTTTCGATGCCGAGCTGTTCGACCGTTGCCTCGTCGAGTTCAAATTCGTACGCTGGAAAGTACGAAAACGGCTCAATTAACACAAACCCAAGGGCAGGCGTGTCGACCGACTGCAAGATGACAAACGGCGTGTCGGCGAGCGGGAGAAGGACGAACCGCTTCTCGTCCGCGAATCCGGGCAGGCCGTGGGGGAAGCGGATGATGTCTTGTTCGTTCACCGCCATCGTTCCGTGGTATTTCGTGTCGATGTTCATGGCTTGTTCCTCCTGTTTTCGTCAAATGACGACGTCTATGTGAAGCGACGGGCGCTGGGCGAGATCGATCTTGACCGTTCCTTGTTGGTAACGGATGATCGGCGCATGCGTGTTCACGGCAATGCGCGGCTTTTGGATGTGCCAGTCGATGTCGAGCTGCCCGGGTTCGTAGTCCACCTTCACGCTAAACGGCGGCGGGACGAGGGCGATGTTAAACTCGAACGGGGAGCCTTCGCTGTTGGCCGCGGCTTGATCGGCGAGCGGATCGCCGCCGTTTTCAATGCGCATGAGCTCATCGCCTTGGACGGCGGCGCGCTCGATGTAATCAAGCACCGCTTGGCGCCCGCGATCGGCGGCGTCTTTGATCAACTGGAACACGTGCTTGTTGTTCACCGCCGCCCATGCCAGCGACTGGTCGATCGTCAAGCGCGCGGGAATAGAAGTGACGCTCATTTCGGCAGGCGGCTGTTCGATCGTCACCTCAGCTGGCGGCTGGGTGATGTCAAGCTTTGCAGGAACGGTTGAGATCGCCAGCTTGGCGTACGTCGCTTCCATCCTGAGCTGCGAAATGCGCATCTTCTTCCTCCTTTCGGTGAAAAAAAGCTAGCGGGAAGCTAGCTTAGCGCAAAAAGTCGACCAATGTCGGCTGGATGACGCGCGCGCCGACCGCCAACGCCGCGCGGTGGACGCTTTCTTGCGTTTTTAAGTCGGTGATGACTTTTTCGAGATCGACGTCTTCGTTGTCCGACAGCATTTTTTCCGCGATCACTTGTTGGCTGTCGATGCGGTCTTCCATCAGCTCGATCCGATTCATGCGCGCACCAAGTTCAGAGCGGACACCGAGCAAGTTGGTGAGATGGGTGTCGAGCTTGTCTAAATAGCCCGTTAGGTCATCCCCTGTCGTGCTTGAATTTTCCAATGAAGCGGCCAAATTTTGCAAGTCGGAAAACAATCCGCTGCCTGCCCCAAACGCCGCACTAGGAGGAATGTTGACCGGGATGTAAATGCCTTTGGCCAGCTCGATGTTCAACTGTTGATCATTCGTCGACACCGAAATCGTGCCATCGGCATTCACCTTGACTGGCGGTTCGGTCGTTTTCGCGCCGTTGAAAATGTATTTGTCGCCGACTTTCGTATTGGCGATCGTCACCAAATGCTCCGTCAGCTGCCGCACTTCTTTGGCGATCGCCTGGCGCTGCGTTTCTTCGTACGTATCGTTGCTCGCCTGAACGACGAGCTCGCGGATGCGCTGCAGCACCTGCGTCGCCTTATCGAGCGCGGAATCGGAGTTCTCCACCCAGTTGTACGCTTCGGAAAAATTGCGTTTGAACTGCTCGACTTCCGCCAAATTCGAGCGATAGGCGATCCCTTTCATCGCCACGACCGGATCGTCGGACGGACGGGTGATTTTTTTCCCCGTCGACAGTTGGGTTTGGTATTTGTCTAAATTCTCGTAGCTTCGACTGATTTGTTTAAGCATATTGTTCGCTAACATGCTTTGCGTGATGCGCATGATATCCACCTACCTTCCAACCACGCCCATGCCGTTGATGATTTTATCGAGCATTTCGTCAATCACCGTGATTTGCCTTGCCGCGGCGTTGTAGGCGTGCTGGAATTTGATCATGTTCATCATCTCTTCGTCAAGCGACACCGAGCTCACCGACTGGCGCTTTTCTTCAACCGACTGGCGCAGCGTTTCGCTGTTGCTTTTCATTCGATTCGCCTGTTCGCCGTCAACGCCAAGCTGCCCGATCCAGCCTTGGTAGTTCGTTTCGACCGTTCCCGAGGAAAGCGGCAGGCTAAGCGATGCAAGGTCGACCGATATTCCGTCTTGCAGCGAAACGGTTGCATTGGACAAAAGCAGGCTGCGGACGTTGGCCAGATTGATGGCATTGTTGCCATTTCCCGACTCCCCGCTTTTCGTCGCCGCGGCGATGTTCGCTAAATCGTCTATGTCGGCTGCGAGCGTGATCGTTTTCGCCGCGCCGTTCACCCCGCCCAGCCCGGCAAAAAACAGGTGATTCGTGCTTCCGTTCAGGCCGTAGCCTTGTTGATGCACGTTGTTGAACAAGGTGCCGAACGTGTAGGCGAGCTTGTCCAGATTGGCGAGCATGTCGGGATAAAGCCCCTTGATGATCGGTTGGCCGTTGGCATCTGTTCCGTTTTGGTAGCCATATCCTTCGATCAGCCCGCGCAGTTTGCCGTTCGGGAGGGAGGAAAACGCGACAGTGTTCGCGCCGATCGTGATGTTCCCCACCCCCGTATTAGGAGGCATTTCCTTCACGCCATCGCCGTCGACATCGCTGCCGTCCGGGAACGACACGGCCGAGGAGGTGCGCCCTTGCACGAGATATACTTTTTCATTGCCGTTTAACATATAGACATCATATATTCCTTCCGCCGCGGGCGAGGCGTTGCCGCCGACCGGATGTTTTTCGACTTGTATATCGACGAACTGCGACAGCTGGTCGATCAATCGATCGCGCTCATCATACAAGTCGTTGGGCAAATAGCCATTCGGCTCGATTTCGGCAATTCGTTCGTTTAAGGCGCTGATTTGGCGCAAAAGGGAGTTGATTTCCGTCACCGCCACCCCGATTTGCGAACCGATGTCCTCACGGATTTGCGTGAGTGAATTGGACAAGTAATGGAACGTCTCCACAACTGCCAATCCGCGCTGGCGGACGACGGAGCGCGCTCCTTCGTTCTCCGGATGGGTGCTCAAGTCTTGGAGGGCTTGCCAAAACTGGTCCATCGTTTTCGCCAGTCCGCTGTCGGACGGTTCGTTCATAATATCTTCCATTTTAGCGACCGCATCAGCCCGCGCTTCCCAATAGCCGAGTTTGCTGTTTTCGCCGCGGTATTGGACGTCCAAAAAGTATTCGCGCACCCGTTCAACCGACGACGCTTCGACCCCTGTCCCCATTTGCCCAGGGATGTTCGGGTGGTTGAGCCCAGGCGTTGGGAACGGCGGCGTCGGCCGCAATTGGACGCGCTGTCGTGTGTACCCTTCCGTATTGGCGTTGGCGATGTTATGCCCTGTCGTGTACAAGGCGGCTTGTTGGGCCATCATAGCGCGCCGGGCGGCTTCAAGGCCATGGAATGTCGAGAGCATTGTTCCCCTCCTTACGCTTTTGATTCAAACAGCGGGCGCTCAGGCGTCGGCGTGTATTGTTGCGTGCGGCTGTAAGTGGACGGCGTCGGAGCGAACGTCTCGATCATGGCGGTGACAAACTGAAGCGACTGCTCAATGAGCTGACGATTCAACTCATTCACCTCGGCCACCGCTTCCACCGTCGCTTTGAGCCGCTTATGGCACTCGCTTAGCTCCTCGCGCTCCTTGCCTTTTGCCATGGTGATGCATCGGACGACGGTCGCCGCCTCGTCGCCGAGCACCTCCTTCAGCCAGCGCTGCCGCCGTTCTTCGAGTTGGCGAATGGCCAATATATGTTTTTGCTCGTCCGCAAGCAAGGCCGACAGCGCCTCGATATCGTTTTTCTTCAATGCTTCCGTTTTCCGCCGCGAAAGCGCCAACAAGCTTTCATGCAGCTCGATGTGCGCCCGCAAAAGACGGATGAGCGTCGTAAACGTCATCATGACCCGCTTCCTTTATCGGTTGTTTCGGTAATAGTCGATCATCCGCTTCGCGACCGCCTTCGGGTCGACTTGGTATGTGCCGCTTTCAATTTGTTGCCGCAGCTCTTCGAGTTTCGCCTGCCGCGCCTGTTCCCAGCCTGCCGCTTCTTGCAGCTCTTTCGCTTCTTTCGAAATTTCCACTTTATCGCTAGACGCCTTCCCCGCCGCCAGCCGCTCTGTTTTTGCGAGCTGGCGCTGGTATGGATTGACGCTCATCGGGCCGATATGATGGATTTTCATTTCGTTCACCTCGCTTGACCGATGCTCTTCGCTTCGCACTACTATTTATATCGGAAAATTGGCGGAAATGTTTAGCGTTCTTGATGGTCTTGGGTGTAATAAGTGGCATGGCGGGAGCGGGCTTCTTTTTCCGTTTCTGCCTCTGTCCGGCGCAAATCGGCTTGCAGCTGGCTTAGACACCTCGCACACAGCCGTCCTTCGCGGATGATCGCCCCGCAGGAATCGCACGGGTAGCCGAGGTTCGGGAAATGGACGAGCTGCAGCCGCCCCGCGCGAATCCATTTGATGATCAGCTTCTCCTCCACGCCCGTCGCTTCGACGACTTGCGCCATCGTCGCCGTGCGGTTTTCCCGCTTGCGCAAAAACGCGTAGACGCGCTCAAACTGCCTCTCTTCCTCTTGATAGCACGATTCACATACGTCGCGGACAGAGTGTTTGACAAACAACCGCCCGCACTTCGCGCAATTGGCCAACTCCGCCATCGTCTTCCCCTCCCGATTGTCGACATCAAACGGCTTGGTCTGATCATATAAGCTCTCCTGCTTTTTCATGCGGCCGCACAGTAGCATGTTGGACTCACTATGGCCAATGGAGGCGTTTCAGCCTGCCGATGGGTCATGTATAGATGTTGATGATCAGTCCTTGAATCTCACCAACGAGCCGCAAAACCTCAAGCCCGCGCTGCTCTTTTTGCAGCACTTCGTTCGTCAGCTCGATCAATTTTTGGTCAACTTCTTTCACAAGTTTATAAATTCGCGCCCGGCCGCCGCGGCTGAATCCACGTTGTTCCTCGAGCTGGAGGCCGTTTTTCACCGCGTCGTCCAAAAACGACTTGACGAGCTGCTTATATTTGTGCAAATCTTCAACCGTCCGCGATTCGGCGAGCTTTTTTCCTTGCTCCTCAATTTGCCGGACTTGTTCGTTGATGCGCTCCCACATGACATCGCGGCGCGTTTTCGCCATCACTTCGGTAAACGACACCGATTCCATCACCGGTTCCTCTTTGCGATTGACGTTCGCTAACCCAGCGCGCGTCACCTTTTGCACTTCCATCGCGATCACCTCTCGTTACTACCATTATCGCATAACGATAGGAAAAGGGCGAGGCTTTCTTGCCCCGCCCAGTGTAGCATTAGCTTTTCAGCAACTGCAAAATTCCTTGCGGCAGCTGGTTCGATTGGGCCAGCATCGCCTGCGCCGCCTGGGTCAAAATGTTGTTTTTCGTAAACTCGGCCATCTCCATCGCCATATCCGTATCGCGGATGCGGGATTCGGCGGCCGTTAAGTTTTCATTGGCAGTCGTTAAGTTGTTGATCGTATGCTCGAGGCGGTTTTGATAAGCCCCCATCTTAGAGCGGGATTTGGATACAGAGATGATGGCATTATCCAATGTCGTGATCGCATTCTGGGCATTAGTAACCGTTTTAATATTTAAATTGCTAATGTCTGCAGCGTCCTCGCCAAGGGAGCCTTTTAACTGCTGTTTCCAAGATAATGTCAACGTTTGCCCGTTGTTGGCTCCGAGTTGAATATCGATATTTTGATCAGCAGCAAGAATATTCATTTTGTTAAATTGCGTATCTTGCCCGATACGATCAATTTCTTCAATCAACTGCTGAAACTCGCTGTCAAGCGCCTCGCGATCGGTATCTTGGTTCGTCCCGTTCGCCGCCTGCACGGCAAGCTCCCGCATCCGTTGAAGAATGCTGTGGACTTCGTTTAACGCCCCTTCCGCCGTTTGGATCAACGAGATCGCGTCGAGGGCGTTCCGTTCCGCCATTTGCAAGCCACGGATTTGCGAGCGCATTTTTTCCGAGATGGCCAGCCCAGCTGCATCGTCAGCCGCACGGTTGATGCGCAGACCGGACGAGAGGCGCTCCAAGTTTTTCGAAATGCTTGCTTGGTTGGCAGCTAAGTTGCGATAAGCGTTCAGCGCCTGAATGTTATGGTTGATCCGCATGAACATCCGCTCCTCTTTCTTTTTATTCCTCATATGCAACAAACTGTTCGTAGGCTGCTGTTTTTGGCTTGAGCGCCGTCTTCGTGGAGGAGGCGCCGCTTTTCAGAGCCTCGTTCCACGCCGTGGCGATCGTGGTGGTTAGCTGCAGCACTTCCCGAACAATCTTGGCGTCTTTTTTCATATTTGCCTCAATCAGGCGATCTGCCATATAGTTATAGAGCGCATCCAACTGATGAGCGATAATGCCGGCATCATAGCGCAAGCCAACGCCGAGGCGGTGGAGGATGTCGTTTCCTTTTTGCAACTGTTTGTTCGCTCTCCAATGGTCTTTTTGTTCAATGGCCGTAATGGCTTCTTCCAAGCATTCGATGAGCCCCTCATATAACAACGCCGTCAACTGCTGCGAGTTTTTTTGATAAATCCACTCTTCCGTTAAAAAATCCAACGCCGTGCACCCCCATTTGCCCTCTCCCATTTATATCGGCGATGAGTTGACCATGTTTAATCATTTTTTTCAATTTCCTCAATCAAAATCAAAATTTCGGCAATCACCGCGTACAACTGCGGCGGGATGCGGTCGCCAAGATCAAGCTGAAGCAAGTTTTGCACGAGCAGCGGATCTTCTTGAATAGGAACGTGGTGCTGTTTCGCCAGTTCAATGATTTTTTGCGCCACCCGTCCGCTCCCTTGAGCAATCAATGTCGGCGCCTGGCCGCTCGCTTCGTGATAGCGGATGACCGCCGCTGTCGGGCCGCTCATTGTTTTTCGCTTCTTTTGATTGAAATACGCTGTCATCATATCGTGATATCATACCCTCTTTCGGTGAATGCTCGATATGGGGGAACCGAGGGCGCCACCTGTTCTCCTTTCTTCTCTATGTCATTGGTCAGCCTCGTCACGTTGATCCCTGTGACGTGGTAGCCGATTTCTTCCAATCTCTCTTTTGCCACATCAAGAAAGGGCTTTGCTTTTTCGGCAAAATCATCGCGGTCGTTGCGAAGGGTGATCGACAAGTTTCGTTCATTGGCTTGAAGCAAAATGCCAAGATCTCCAAGTTTCTTTGTTTCCAGCAAGAAATACAACTGGCAGTTTTCCCAGTCGATTCGCTCGCCATCTTGGCGAGCGTTGACATACACGTTGACGTTCCGCACTTCGTTGTGCCATAACAGCGGCAAGGAGAAAAAAAAGCTTTGCACGCCTGCCCCAACGTCCCATTTATTGAGCAGCTGCTGGCCGGTCAAATTCGTCAACACCTGTTCGGCCTGCCGCGCGACCGATTCATTTCCGCTTTGCGCCATCCGCAACAGCGCCTCTTTCATATTGATGGGAGCTGCTCTCTCCTCGTTGCCGTTTAATGCGAGCGATTGGGCCGCCTCGTACTCATGCGTCAAGCCCAATCGGCGAATTGCGTCAAACAAGTGCCGCGCCGATGGCCCATCAGCCGGCGGACGCATCACTCGGTTCACTTGCTCAAGAAACGCTTTAGATGGATCCAGCTGCATCCCGCTTTGTCCCACCACAAAGTGTTTCACTTCCACATCAGACGGTTTAAACACGAGAGTGGACAACATGTTCTTCACATCGCTCACGATTTTCCGCGCTCCGGCCACGTCTCCTTGTTGGAGCCGCTTTTTCGCCTCGGTCAGTTCAGAGCTTGCTTTCATCAGCTGCTTTTCCGTGGTCATATCGGTAAACAGCATGATGTCGCTTTTTAAAATGGCGTTGTCGAGCTGTTTGATTATCGCCTCCACCATCGATTTCGCCTGCAGGCGGGCGGCGGGCCCGCTTGTTTCCGCCAGCTTGAGCGTTGTTTCTAATTGGCGCATCACGTCGCGTTTGACCGTTTGAAAATCACGAGCGGCCTGCGCCATTTTTTTCGTCACCGTTCGCACGAGAACATCTTTTGTTTCGAGCGGCAAGCTCGTTTGCCATGCATCGTCAAACGGGCGATCGTTCGTCGGCGAAGAGAGTGACACTTCCATTTCGCTCAATGTTTCAAGCACCGTTTTCCTTGCGGCAAACTCCCTTCCTTTTCCCACAAATTCCCGTGCTTTGGCCAATGCCTCAGCGAGTGTCTGCCCCCAGTGAGGATGAGCCCGGATCGCCTCTCCGATCTCTGTCTGAACCGCACTCAACGCTTTTTCTAAATGAGGTTCTTGCTTCAACAGCTTGATCGCCCGGCGAACAGCTTCATGCAACTGCTCGATCTGCTGGGCAAAGTGGCCCGCATTGTCCGTCGCTCCACTTGGTGCCGGAGAGAAGACGAGCCGTTCCTCACCACCCCCCATGTCCTCTGCACGCTGTTCCAACAGCAGGGCGGCCAAACGTTGAAACAACACTTGTTCGCGCGTTTGTTGGGGTTTTTCTATCCCACCTGAAACATCCGCTGTCGCGCCTATGCGGCGTCCAAATGCGGCTTCCTCCGCCATGCTTTGTTGTTCTTGGCTGGCCAACGTAAATGTTGGATCCAGTGTGTTGGCAATGGCCAACAACTGCTCGCCAAACGATTGTCCATGCAATGCCTCGTGAACAGCGGCAAGGTGAGTGCTTGTTAGTTCCAACTGTTTATTCATGACAGCGCGGACGGTGTCCAATTTTTGTTCTACTGTGCCCGGAGCTTCCGCGAAAAACATCCGCAACGTGGAAAGGACCTCTTTCGTGAGCGGCTGTCCTTGTTTTTGCAACCAAGATTCGACTTGTTTCCATTCAGGGGACAACGGTTCAGAAACAACGGGGCGAATCGCCCGTTCGGCCGCTTCTTGTTGCGGGCGGGGAACGATTCGCGCCACAGGAAGTCCGTCTTGTTCACCGACAATCTTGATCGTTGCGCGCCCTTCCTCCGGCCACGTGCCTTCCGTCCAAACACGCACGTCTGTCCCTTTGATGTTTACGACTGCTTCGCCGCCTTTGACTTCTTTGATCGCTGCCTCGTATGTTTGGCCTTGTTGCAACGGCTGTTCCGAAACCGCGATCGTACGTCCCATGAACACACCGCGAATTTCCATCCCCATTCACCTTCCGCTCAATTCGGTTGCTACTGTTTATATCGGCACGTTTCGCCCAAATGTTTATGGTCTTCAACTGAGAAAGCTCCCACGTTAAACATGTCAGCCACATGGAATCGGGCAAAAAAGATGTTGTGTTCGGTCCTGTGTCCGCCAAACTACCCGCGAAACGCATAGTGACCGCTTGATCCATCACTCGCCTAAGGAACTGATGAAAAATAACGGTTTCCCCTGATAGATTGGTGATCGTGCGAAAAAAGAAACAGATGTGACAAGGTTTCTCATTAAGAAACACTGTGAAGCCGCATATTTGGTGAAATCACCAGCCTTCTAAGCGCGCGCTCCTCAAAACCTCCCATCGTGCGTCGTATGCCGAGACATGTTTGTCTCTCTCACGCCCGCACAAGCGTCAGCGCCCCCACCTCGGCCGCCCCTGCCCCAAGCAAAACGCGGGCGGCGTGGCGGACGGTGATGCCCGTTGTATAAATGTCATCGATCAGAACGATTCGCTTCCCAGCTAGCGGCGGATGGCCCGGGAGAAAAAACGGGTTGTCCGTCTCCATCCGCTCTCGGCGCGATTTTTTCGATTGTTTCTCTGAATGCCGGCGGGCGAGCCAAGGAAAAGATGGGAATGGAAGCAAACAAGCGAGCGCTTCTGCTTGGTTGAAGCCGCGCTCACACAGGCGTTCGGGGCTTAACGGGATCGGAACAACGTGCCAGCCGCGGCCGAAATGTTCGGCAAACGCACGGGCAAACGGGTGGCGGAACGCCTCGACGATCACGTAATCGCCGCGGAATTTCCATAAGGCGATGACATCCTTCATCCAGTCGTTATACGTGTATACGGATCGGTTTTTCACGAGCACCCTCCCCCACTGTTCATCTTCCTGCCAACGGAGGCAATCGGCGCACAGCGATGGCGCCGCCTCCTCAAGCAGGCGGCCGCATATCTCACAAAGTCGGCCGTCAATGAGTTTGAACGACCCGCGGCAGCGCGGGCAAAGAACGTCGGGGTCTTCAAGGAAAAGAAGCTGGCGCCAATTTGTAATTGGATTGTATGGAGAATGGCACAGAAGGCAGTTCATGTACGCAACAGCCCCCTTTTTCGCGCTTCTTCATTCATGCGGATGATGTGGCGGCGCGCTCGCACCATCTCCTGCGTTTTTCCGTGATGAAAAAAGCGGACATCCCCATCGGGAAACGCGGCGCTTCGACCGACGCGGCCAGCGATTTGCACAAGGGCGCTTTCCGTGAAGATGCGGTCTTCAGCGCCGAGAACCGCGACATCGATGTTCGGCACCGTCACCCCGCGCTCAAGGATCGTCGTTGTCACCAACAACGGAACGCGCCCATCGCGAAACGCCTGAACATGTTCCGCACGATCTGGGGCTTCGGCATGAACGCCGACGATGCGGGAATCGACGCGCTGCAAGATGCGGGTGACGGCTTCGAGCTCATCGATATGGGGGACGAACAAAAACGCTTGTTTTCTTTGCTCCAGACGGTGGAGAACCCACGAGAGGACATTTTCGGGCAAGCGGCCGCGTTCGAGCTGTTTGCGCCAGTTTCCGCACCATTCGAACGCGGGGACAGGAAGCGGACGGCCGTGGTAGCGGGCGGGGATGACGGCGGCTTGCCGCTTGCCGCGCGCGATGTCGCGCTGCCAAGCGCGGGATGGGGTGGCGGTTAGATAAATGAGGCTCGCCTGTTCTTTCCGCGCTTGACTGACGGCGTATTCGAGCATCGGCTCGACCGAGTATGGGAAGGCGTCGACTTCATCGACGATCATGACGTCAAAGACGCGGTAGGCCCGCAGCAACTGGTGGGTGGTGGAGAGAACCAAGGAAGCAATCCGCCCGCGCTCGTCGCTTCCGCCATGCCACACGGCGAGCGGAACGCGCGGGAACGCTTGGCGGAAGCGCGGGGCGAGCTCGCGGACGACATCGGTCCGCGGCGTGGCAAGGCAGACGCGCCAGCCCTTCTCAAGCGCGGCGGCGATGGCGGGAAACAATATCTCGGTTTTCCCCGCACCGCATACGGCCCAAACAATCAGTTCACGACTATCCAATACTGCTTGTTGCACGGCCATAGCGGCTTCCGCTTGAGCAGGGGATAGCTCTCCCTGCCAAGCAAGCGGCGCCTCGTGCCGCTCGAACGGAAGCGGAAGTGACACGTGCGCAAGGCGGGTGCAAGCGCTGATCCGCCCCATTGACAAACATTTGCGGCAATAGACGCAATTCTTTCCACAGCGGGCGCACGGAAACGAAGCGAAACGAAGCGGGTCGTCATTCCCGCAGCGCATACAGCGCCAGCTGCGAGGCGTTCGGGTCAATCCGGGCTGTTCGCCGAGCCATCCAGCGCGCAAGGCGTCTTCGATTTCGTTTTCGGAAAACGGGAGCTGCTCCCTCGGAAGACGGAACCCTTGCAGAAACGATAGAAGCGGGGAAACATTCAATGAACATTCCTCCTTCGCGGAAACGATGTGGATGCAACGTTTTTCGACAACATTCCCGAGGAAATATTGACAACATTCCCGAAGACAAGAGACCGCTCGACAATGTACTACCAAGAAAGGCAATCACGATGACGACTTTTAAAAAAATGAACTGGCCAACGCCTGCACATCGATGAGCAACGGCCCAGAACAAAACGTTGACAAGAAAAACCGTCTAGCGAAGAAAGAGCGTGATGAGGACAAAAGAGAGAGGAAGGCGAACCGTTAACATACATTGCCGAGGCGGACGAAACAAAGCAAGCGAGGCCATAGCAGAAGCGAAAAATCGGCAGAAAGCGTCCATGAGCGCGTTTCGCCCTCCAATTGGGAATGAACTCAACGGCTGAAAGCTGCGTACTTTCCTACAGAAACAACGCCGCAAACGAACAAAATCAAGCGGCCGATCGGCCGCGCCAGGCGGTGCGAACAGAAACGATTCTTGAAAACGGCACCGCCTGGCGACAGATTACGGCTGATGGCTGTGCACGACCCAAGGATCCGCCTCCGGACTCGTCGCAGCCATTACGTCTGATACCACGTCAGCCCAAGCGCGCCTTCGCCGACGTGCGTGGCGATGACCGGGCCGAAATAGCTGATCCAAAATTCGACGTGCGGGTAGCGAGCAGACAGTTCGTCGCGCCAACGGCTCGCCTCGTCGGGCTGGTTGGCGTGGATGATGGCGGCTTTAAGCGGCACGCCTTTGTCCGCGTCTTCAGCGAACAATTCCTCGATGCGTTTCACCGCCTTTTTGCGCGTGCGGATTTTTTCAAACGGCACGATCACTTTGTTCTCAAAATGGAGGAGCGGCTTGATCTGCAGGAGGCCGCCGATGAACGCTTGGGCGCCCGACAGCCGCCCGCCGCGCTGCAAGTGGGCCAAGTCGTCGACCATAAAGTAGGCGCGCAACGTCCGTTTGATGGCGTCCAATCGGGCGATGATGTCTTCTGGAGACCGCCCCGCCTGCGCCATTTCAGCCGCTTCGATGGCGTAAAACCCTTGCGCCATGCAGCTGATTTCTGAGTCGTACGCGTAGACGCGCAAGCCATCCACCATTGTTCCTGCAGTGACCGCCCCTTGGTACGTGCCGCTGATGCCGCTCGATAGGTGGATGCTGATGACGGCGTCATACCCTTCCTCGCGAATGGCAGTGAACAAGTCAACGAACTCGCCGACCGACGGCTGGGAAGTCGTCGGCAACGCCGGGTGCTGCTTGATTTTGGCGAAAAATTCATCCGCCGTCATATCAACTTCTTCACGATACGCCTCATCCCCGAAAATGACGCTGAGCGGAATCAAACGAATGCCAAGCCTCTCGCGCACCTCTTTCGGCAAGTAGGCCGTGCTGTCAGTGACAATCGCAGTTTTCACGGGCGCCATTCCTTCCTGATTTCGGATTTTCTTCCATTATACCAAAAAGGAGACACGCCCACTACTACCAATCCAAATGAG
>NZ_BCQG01000003.1 GCF_001544315.1 Geobacillus jurassicus NBRC 107829 | reverse complement strand
CATTTTCGTCATTTTTCCTCTATGGTTTCCTTCTTTTGTCATGTATAATAGAAAAAGAATCGAACCGGAAAGGAGATTGTCGAATGGGAACCATCTCAAATGAAATGATTTGGCAAGCCATTAAAGAACTCGCCGATCAGCTCCAACAGACAAACGAACAAGTCGGACAGCTTAACAAACAGATGCAGCAAACGAACGAGCAAGTACAGCAGCTCGGCGGACAAGTGCAGCAATTGAACAAACAAGTGGAGCAAACCCATGTGCAAGTCGAGCAACTCACCAAACAAGTGCAGCAAACCAATGAACAACTCAGCCAATTAAGCCAGCAAGTATTCGACATGGACAAACGGCTCACCGACGTCGCCAACGGCCAAAAAATTTTGGTCGAAGAGCTGTTTGAAAACAAAAAAGAGATCAAGCGCGTCAAAACGGCTCTCAATATGTATTAGGGCCGGCCCTCTCGTCCGGTTCATCTTTTCGATGCTCAACAGCCCCATTATTTCGCCGTTTTTCTCCGCGTTTGTTTTCTCATCTTTGCTGAGCTCACCGGATGATGTTTTGGTTGAATGAGTCATCCCTTTGACAGTCCCCAGCTTCTTTGGTCAGCTTACAAACGATCGTGCGTTTCGAACGAGTCGCCATCTGTCTGCAATCCCCTGTCTGCTGTCGATGCCGGTCAACTGAATGATTTTAGCCGCAAAAAAGCCTGGAAGATCCAACGGAACAGATCTTCCAGGCTTTCTTGTGGACCTTTACTCCACCAACTTGCCTGTTGCGAAACGGGCGGATCAGCTGCCGTTGGGCCCGCCAAACGGGCGAACATGCCGAACCGGCAGCGAGAGAGGAAAATGGCACCGACCAAGGTTATGGCTTGACGCGGATCGGTATACAGCATCAATATGGCACCGGCCAAGCTAAGAGCTCAACAGCAAATACTTGTTTTTGACGTGGGCATCCAACTCGTCCGGCGCTCCGCCAAATACGACGGACCCTTTACTTAAAATGTAGACAAAATCAGCCAGCTCCAACGCCATCGCTAAGTTTTGCTCGACCAAAAAGATCGTTAGCCCTTGTTGTTTCAACTGTCGAATGATTTCCGCCACCTCCCGCACCATGAGCGGCGACAATCCTTCTGACGGCTCATCAAGAAGCAGCACTTTCGGATTGGTCAGCAACGCCCTGCCGATCGAAAGCATTTGCTGCTCTCCGCCGCTTAAATCGCCGCCCATCGATGACTCCCTTTCCTTCAGGCGCGGGAACATGGCGTAAATGTTCTCGAGCGTCCATCCGCCTTCCACCGGACGGTAGGTAGTCATTAAGTTTTCTCTCACGGTTAAATTCGGAAATACTCGTCTCCCTTGCGGAACGAGGGCAACCCCCAGCCGCGACACTTGAAAGCTCGCCTTATCCTGGATCTCGATCTGCTCCAAGACAATCTTCCCTGTCCGAGCCGGAACCATCCCCATAATCGAGTGAATCGTCGTCGTCTTTCCCATCCCGTTCCGGCCCAATAGAACGGTTACTTTTCCCCTTTCGACCGTTAATGAAACATTGTGAAGAATATGGCTATCTCCGTAAAAAGCATTTAAATTATAAATATGAAGCACCAGCCGCCTTCTCCTTCCCGATATAAATTTCGTTGACCCGTTCGTCGCTTCGCACCTCTTCAGGGGCCCCGTCGATGAAAATGGAGCCGTTGTACAGCACAATCATCCGTTCTGCCAAGCCGAACACAACATCAAGATCGTGTTCAATCACCATCATCGTAATATCCTTTGGCAACTGCCGAAGCAGCTCGGCGATGTAGTTCGTTTCGGCTTGAGACATGCCCGCCGTCGGTTCATCAAGTAACAGCACGTCCGGCTCCATTGCAATGCCAAGCAAGATTTCCACTTGCCGCTGTTCGCCATACGACAACGTTTTCACCCGTTCATTGGCTATGTCCGCAAGCCCCCACGTTTGCAGCAAGTGCTCTGCCTCCTCAAACAGCGCCAGCCACCGGCGGGCGTTTCTCGGCTTGAACCAAATGTTGGCCATCCCCCGCTTTCGTTGCAACACTAACAGCAAGTTGTCAAGCACGGTCAGTTCATTCAATAAGTTGTTTTTCTGAAACGTGCGCACAATCCCCGCTTGCGCCCTGCGGAAGTTCGGCATGCGGGTGATCTCCTTCCCTTTATAGTAAATCTTCCCGCCAGTCGGAAGGAGATCCCCTGTCAGCAAATTGAAAAACGTCGTTTTTCCCGCTCCATTTGGGCCGATGATCCCGATTCGCTCGCCCTTTTTCACGGTAAGGGAAACATGTTTAATAATTTGCAGCCCCCCAAAATGTTTGCTGATTCCCTCCACATGCAAGATGACATCCTTTTCCGCTTCCTTCCTCATCACTGGTTCGCCTCTTTCTTCACCAATGCTTTGGCTTTTCGCGAAAACGATAGCCGATTCGCTGACGGCTTAGTCAACGCACGCCCGAAACCGACAATCCCTTGAGGGATAAACACGACAAAGAGGATGAAAACCCCCCCGATGATCAACGTCCACATCGTCGTATAAGAGCTGACGATCGTTTCGAGAACAACGATGAAAGCCGCTCCTAAAACAGGGCCGATCATCGTTCCGGCGCCGCCGATCAGCACCATGATCAACACCGATCCGGACATCGTCCAATACACATCGTTTGGCGAAACAAACCCGTTAAAAGTCGAGTATAAAGCGCCCGAAACCCCGCCGATGGCACCAGCAATGATAAAGGCGGCGTATTTATACAAGGTGGTGTTATACCCGATGGCTTTCATTCTCATCTCATTTTCCCGAATCCCTATCAACACATGGCCGAAAGGAGACTTGACCATCAAGCTTAACACGATGTACATCACGATAAAGACAAGCAAAATGACATAATACAAAAAGACAGGATGAGAAAGGTCCAACGTTCCGAAAACCGGGCTCGGCAAACCGGACAGCCCGTTCGATCCACCGGTTAACGTCGTCGATTGGTGGACGAACGAGTAAATCATTTGCGAAAACGCCAACGTGAGCATAAGGAAATAAAACCCGTTGACTCTCACGCAAAACAGGCCGATGATGGCCGCTGCTATGGCGGCAATCAAAAGCGACGCCAACATCGTCACTAGAAACTGAGGCGACCACTCCTTAGACAGCAAAGCGGATGCATACGCGCCGATCCCGAAAAAGGCCGCGTGCCCCAATGACACAAGCCCCGTATAGCCGACAAGCACATTCAGGCTTAGAGCAAAGATCGCCAAAATTAAAATTTCAGCGAGCAAATTCAGATAAAACAAGGAAAAGAGAAAGGGTGCGGCGGCAAGCAAGAGGATCGCAGCCGCACTGATGAACATTCGCTTATTCAATGTCTGACCACCTGCTTTCCGAGCAATCCATCCGGTTTGCAAATTAAAATCACCACCATCAGTCCGAATACAAGAAACAAGCTGAGCTCCGGCACGAGAAAACGGCCAAACGTTTCAACGATTCCCACCACTAAGCTGGCGACAAATGTTCCAGCGATCGAACCGAGGCCGCCGACAACGAGGACGACCAAAGCCAAAATCAACGTTTGAAACTCCATGCTTGGGTATAAGCCAAGGATAGGCGAGGCGATCACCCCGCCGACCCCCGCCAAGTATCCGCCGGCAAGGAAGACGGCCGTAAACACGAGCTTGATATTCACCCCTAACGCGTTGATCATTTCCTTGTCGCTCAACCCGGCGCGAATGATCGCCCCCCAGCGGGTTTTTTCTTGGACGAACCATAAACAAAACGCCAATACAACACCTGCGGCTACGACAAACAGCCGGTATGCCGGAAAGTCCTGATTCCATAAATGCAATGTTTCTGACAAAGGAGGAGGAAGGGGGATAGATAGTACATCTGATCCCCATATCATCGATGTTACATCATGAATGACATACGCTAATCCGAACGTCAGCAGCACTTGGGATAAATGCCCTAAATGGTAGGTTGGTCGAAGCAAGATGAGTTCGATGGCGAGGGATAAGACAGCTACAACGAGCGGTGCAACAATTAGGGCAAGCCAAAAGTTTTCAAACCATTGCGAGGTCATCGTATAGGCGACGTAGGCTCCAATCATATATAGGGAGCCGTGAGCGAGGTTCAACACCCCCAATATTCCAAACACTAAAGACAAGCCGCAAGTGATGACAAACAACAACATGCCATACGACACGCCGTTGACAAGTTGGGCGGCAATGACGTCCATTTTTCTTCTCCCCCGTTCTATTGCCCAGGATCTTTCACCTTTTCGATTACCTCAATCACTTTGTTTTCTGCCTGGCCGTTCACTTCTTCTGTTTCGATGATGTACATATTTTGAATGATATGATGGGTTTCTTTATCAAACTGAATCGGTCCCCGCGGGCTGACAAATTGCACGTTGGAAATCGCCTTAACTACTTTGTCAGGATCGGAAGCATCGCCGCCGACGGCTTCCAACGCCTCTGCGATGATTCTTGCGGCATCATAGCCTTCCATCGCTTCAATCGTTGGGCGTGCGTTATATTTTTTCGCAAACGCTTCGATAAACGCTTTGTTCTCTTTTGTATCCAAATGGTAGTCCCAAAAAATGGACGCAATCGTTCCGACGCCTGCATTGCCTTGCTGCTTGCGAACATCTTCTGAAACAAGCCAGCCGGATCCAATTAATTTTTTCTCTTTTTTCAGCCCAAATTGCTCGTATTGCTGAACGAATTTCACCGCGTCGCTTCCTGCAAAGAAGGCATAAACGGCATCTGCTTTGGCATTTTTGATCGTCGTTAAATACGAGGAATAGTCATTGTTGCCTAAAGGCGGATACACCTCACCGACCACTTTCCCGCCTGCTGCTGTATACGCTTCCTTAAACGCCGCAGACACCTCACGCCCAAAGGCGTAATCGGCCGCCGCAATATACACAGTTTTTCCGACATGGTCGTACGCCCATTGGCCAAGCGAATAACCGATCTGCCAGGAAGAGAAAGACGATCTCCAAATATAGTCGCTTCGCTTGCTTCTTGTCAAGTCATTGCCTCCGGCATGGGATACAAGAAACGGAATCTTTTTCTTGTCCACTTCATCCCGAATTGCATAAGCAACCGCCGTGCTCACCGTTCCCGTCAAAAGATCGACTTGGTCTTGATCAATCAGCTTTCTTGCCTTTCGAAGCCCTACTTGCGGATCCGCTTCTGAATCTTCGACGATGAGTTGAATATCCCTTCCAGCGACCTTCCAACCAATGCCCTCAAAATAAAGTTCCATCCCCATTTGCAAATTTTTTCCTAACGATGCATAAACACCCGATAAAGGCAAAAGAACGCCGATTTTGATCACTCCACCCTCCTTCGGCGCTTTCTCGACTTTTTTCGTCGTTGACTGGATGGCGCTATTGCCGCAGGCAGATAAAACGAGCAACAGCATCGCCAGTACGATTAAATAGAACTTTCTTTTCATCTAGAACCCCCCTTGCAATGTTTTAGTTTATTAAAGCGCTTTCATTTATCCAAACCGCTCTCCTGTTCACCTCCATTTCAACTATTTAAAACTTATCAATATTTATAATATAGTACAATTTCCGAAAATTCAATATATTATTTTATCTTTAGTCAAAAAAACGTATAGGAAAAATAACCTATATTAGATTCATTTATCTGTAGAAATGCGGATTTTTTAGGAAAATAAATATTTTATTTATTATGATTTCGTATTTTTTTCATAATGTCGTAATTTTAAATATCTTTTTAAAACATGCATAGGAAAGCGAGCGATTGCTTAAAGCGGCCGATTGGCTAACTTCGTTCCCCATAGCCAATAGCTATAAGGAAAGAAACGCTCCCCCTATTTCTCTGACATAAAAGAGCCCTGGCGATCTTGCCTAACGATCGCCAGGGCTTTTCTACGATCCAATCGGATATGGTCTTCATTTGTTCTGCACCGGCGCTCACTCGCTGCTGAACCGTCAAGACATACAGCACCGTTTGAGCGAGCACCTTATTTTTAGATGACAACAAACTGACCATTGCCCCCCCCTAACGGCCAATGGCCGCGTTCCACCACGGAAACAAGGAAAAGAAACGGATTGGTTTCCCATCCTTCAAGATCGGACAACAACTCCCAAGCACAGGCCATTCCACCGATGTACATCATATAGCCGACCGCCGTCGTGACAATGTGGTCGCCATAAGGGCTCAACGCCGCAAAGATCGGATCAAAGCTATGTTGGAAAATGACAGCTGGCGCTTCATCGGCAATCGCCAAAAGCGCTTCCAATTTTCCTGCTTGCTCAGCTTGTTGTTTAAGCCTCTCAGGAACATGCCGCAGCTCTTGCCAAATGTTATCCTCTTCAAGACAGATCGCCTCAACGAATGAGGCTAACTCTTCTTTGGCCAGCCATCTAATGTCTAGATGGCGAATGCCGAAAAAATCAGCGAACTGGCGGAGCGCCTGTTCCACTTGTTCATCTCCTTGCTGGCCAAGCGAAAAAAGCCAATCGATCGCCGCGAACCGTTCAAGCAAACAATGGATCGGCGCTTGCCCCGCCCCGACGGCTCCCGCATCGTTTGTTCCTTTTGCCGAAATTGTGCTCATTTGTTTCTCCCCTCATCTTGTTTAATGGCAGTTCCGCAGAACAACACTCAATCTGTTCGATCCAATGACCTCTATATTTTCTTGAATGAAACAGTACAAGAGATTGCATTTCATGCCACACTTTCCCTACAACTGTAGAGGGCGCAGACGCTTAGCCGAGCACCGCCTCCGGCTCAAACTCTCCAACGATTGTTTGATGGCCGTTGTTGTTCGGGTACGCTTCCTCGCGCTGCAATCCGAGCTTTTCCATAATCGGCAAATCGTTGGCGCAGAACAGAAGCGCTTCTTCGTTCGAAGTGTTCACATGTTCGTGCCAAGCCCAGTTCGGAATGACAAAATAGTCGCCTTTTGTCCAATGGAATCGAACACCGTTGATGACTGTATATCCTTCTCCTTTGAACACATGGTAAATTGCCGAATACGTATGGCGGTGCGCCTTTGAACGGTAGCCGACCGGCAGTTTTTGCATCCACGCACCGATGTTTGGATTGGCCGTCTGACCGTTCGATGGATTGATGTACTCGACGGCGATGCCATCGTACGGATCGGGTTCGAAATCGCTAAGCCCCTCCAACGCCGCTTCCGTCTGCTTCCACTTGTACAACCCAAGCGGAGCCACTTGCGGTTTCCGGTCGCCAACCGGCCGAACCATGCCGCCGCGGTACTTGCGCGCCGAATAATCGTCCGGAAGCGATGGCGGCTCGATGCCGTCCGGATACGGCTCAAAGAACGTGCCGCCTGTGGCGTAAATAAACGGAATATCCAAGCAATCCATCCAAAACATCGGCCCTTCGCCCGGATGGCTATGACCATGCCATAATCCGCCCGGGGTGATGAGAAAATCGCCTTCTTCCATGAACAGCCGCTCGCCTTGGACGATCGAATACGCCCCTTTTCCGTCCGTAATGAACCGCATGGCGTTTTGGGTATGACGGTGGGATGGCGCCGTTTCACCTGGCAAAATAAGCTGGACAGCCGCATACAGCGTGTTTGTCGTTGACGCCCAACCCCACGGCTGGCGCTGTTTGAGCCCCGGGTTTTGCAAGTAAATGGCACGTCGCTCGCCGCCCCGTTCCGGCGTGAAAATTTGCGTCGCCTCCAAAAGCAGCTTGCGGATCGTTTCTCCTTTCCATAAATACGGCACTGCTTCCGGTCTCGGCTCTTTATGCATCAAGTCCGGAATCGCTTCCCAAAGCGGACCTAAATGGTACTGTTCAATTTTTTTTGTAAACTCTTTCACTTCTTTACTTTGGAAAAACGGATTCGTTTCCGCCATACGAACTTCCCCCTCCTCATTGTTTCGATTGCACGGCTTCATGCTTGCGCAAATTTCGTTCGATTTGCCGCAAATGGCCAGCCAAATGCTCGGTCAAAAAATGCTCGACTAAAAACGTCATCGGCTTGACGCCAAATTTCGGGTTGCGATGCGGCGCTTCGAGCGCCAGCTGTTCATCGCTTAATGCCGCCAATTGTTCATCGGCAAACATCGCTGCCTGCTCAATTCCACGGATGACTTCACTGACGGCGCGGGCATCCGCCTGGCGAACTGCCGCCAATCTCGCTTCATCATTGAGCCCCCGGCCCCACTCGCCGCCGCCGGCTTGAATGACGCGTACAAGCTCCCTTGTCCAATAGCCGATCACTTCTTCGACGTGGCAAAGAATTTCCATGATCGACCATTCATCGGCAGACGGCTTCCAGCGGATCACATCCTCCGTCAATGGGCTGACTTTTTGGACGATCTTCTCTACCGTTTCTTTCATCTCTTGCCGATATTGCTCAATCAACGGCATGACGACTCCACCTCCACCTGACTTGGCACAGCGGCAACGCGGTTTTCAAGCACGCCAATGCGCTCTACCTCAATGCGCACGACATCGCCGTGTTGCAAAAAGGCTTGCGGATTGCGGGCAACCCCGACGCCGCCCGGCGTTCCGGTGCAGATGACATCCCCTGGTTCAAGCGTCATGATGTGCGACAAAAATCCAACAAGATAATGGACGTTAAACACCAAGTTTCTCGTATTCGACCGTTGACGCTCTTCCCCATTAACGGTCAATGAAATATCCAACGAATGCGGATCAGGAATTTCGTCCTTCGTGACAAGCCACGGTCCCATCGGCGCGCTTCCATCGAGCGTTTTCCCTTGCAGCCATTGGATCGTCCGCCGCTGCAAATCCCTTGCTGTGACGTCGTTGACGATCGTATACCCAGCGACATATTCGAGCGCATCCGCCTGCTTCACGTTCCGCGCTCGTTTGCCGATGACGAAGGCAAATTCAGCTTCATAATCAAGCTGATTCGTAATCGGCGGCAACGGAATGTCATCTTCTGGGCCGATAATCGCGTTGCTGAACTTGGCGAAAATGACCGGGTATTCCGGCAGCTCTCGTTTCATTTCCAAAATATGTTCACGATAGTTATGGCCAACGCAAATGATCTTGTTCGGCCTTAACACCGGCGCTTCGATCTTGACGCTCCCCCGGTCGATCACAAGCCCGTGTTCTAACGCGAATTCAACCGCCTTTTGCGCCTCTTCCAAACTTTTTTCCCCGCCTTCGAGCAGCTCGATCGTATTGGGCGGAACGAGCGCCGCGGCGAGCTGTTCGGCGCGCGGGCACCCCTCCGCTCGAAGCCGCGCCACATATGCTTGATGAAGATCGATGACTTGGTTATCCACGATGCATCCAGCACGCACCGCATCCCCTAATCGGTAGTTGATAATTTTCATCATTATCCCTCCTTGTGTGTGATCATTGCCGCTTCCCGTTTCATCTTTTCGCGAAGCTCAGCTGGAATGGGGGCTGCTTTCGGCCTGCCTCCGGCAAACGTCGTCCACACCCGCACTTCATACCCTTCGGCGGCAAGCTTCTCCCCACGGAAAAACTGATGCTGAATGCGAAACGATTTCTCCCGCAGCTCGACGATCGTGGACTTTACACAAACTTGGTCCTCAAAAAAGAGCGGGGCATGAAACTCGCATTTCGCTTCGACAATCGGCATCCCGATTCGCTCTTCTTGAAACCATTTCCATGTCGAATGCCCAAGGCTGGCGAAAAAGTGGTGGGATGCTTCATCCATCCACTTGTAAAAATTCGGATAAAAAACGATGCCGGCCGCATCCGTATCTCCCCAGCGGACTTGCAAATGATACTCCATTGCTTTCCCTCCTGCTCAATATTTCGTCGACAGCTGCGGTGGACCCGATTTCGGCCCGTACGGCCCTTCATCGAGCCACTTGCCAAGGCGCGGCAAAATCGGTGCCAATGAAGCGGCCACTTCGCGTTTCATATTGATCGCTGGATCGGTGCCTTGAAGGTGCTCTAACGCGATCCCCGCACAATCGCGGTTGTATCTCGCCGCAATCAGGCGCTCATTGGCAGCAGCGGCAATGGCTGCTTTTGCCTCCTCCCGAGTTTTGGCATCCAGCGCCGTCTGAACCGCTTTTGCCGCCATAATGGCATCTGGCACGCCGGAGTTCATACCACGGGCGCCAAACGGGGCGAACAAATGCGCAGCCTCGCCGGCCAACAGCACACGGTGATGGCGGTCGGTGAACGACTTGGCGACAACTTGGAAGAAGCGATACGTCGACACCCAGGTAATGCGGTCGGCATATTTTTCCGGCATCACTTTCGGCAGCCATTGCTTCACGCCTTCCACACTGCCGAACTGCTCCGGATCATCGCCGTCAAGCAATTGCAAATCAATGCGCCAGCCGCCGGCAAACGGCACAAAGAGAACATTGCGTCCACCCACAGCCGGATGTTGATAATGAAACACCCGTTCAAGCGGCAGCGGATCGTTTTCATCTTCTTTGACATCAACAACAACAAAGTAGTCTTTCGTCCGCGGCCCTTCCATTTCGATGCCGACCGACTGGCGGACTGTCGAACGGGCCCCGTCGGCAGCGATCAAATAGTCGCACACCCAGCGCTCGCCCGATTGGGTGATGACAACAACACCTTCCTCATCGGTTTTGACATCGGCAACCGGCGTCTCCCAGACAAACTCGACTCCCGCCTCAAGGCAGGCTTGATACAAAAACTTCTCGGCCTCGACTTGCGGCAAGCTTGTAAACGGCGGAAGCGCGTTCGGATCAGGAGCCGGATACCGCTTCATATACACTTCCTTGCCGCGGAACAACGTGCGCTTGATCGGCCATACGACGCCGTGTTCGGCAAATGTCTTCCCTAACCCGGGAAAAATGTCTTCTAAGTGTTGCAACGTCGCCTTATGGAAGTAGATCGCCCGGCTTCCCGGACGGAGGCGGTCTTTTGGTTCCGCTTCCAATATGGTCGCTGGAAGCCCAAAATGGCAGAGCGCCAACGCCGCGGTTAATCCGATCGGCCCGGCTCCGACAACGAGAACTGGACGCCGTTGAACGTTTGATTGGTTCATCACTCTTCTCCTTTCCGTTTTCATATCATCTATTTTGTTTAGCTCACTTGTTGTGGGCGGTTGCGCTCGTCAATGATTCGTTTGGCTTTCATTGAGAAACGGGGCAACGATCCCGGCGCGACCCGCTCGACATCGATTCGGATGCCAATCCGTTCTCTAAGCCGGTCGGCCAAGCGCCGTTCGACATCCGATTCCGACTCGATTTGCACTTTCACTTGATTCATTTCGTGCTCCGTGTAATAGACGATGCGAAACTCTTTAATTTCCGCAAATTCTCTCACAATCATCTCAATCGACGATGGGAAAATGTTGACGCCGCGGACGACGACCATGTCATCAACCCGTCCAATAATGCCGCCCGGCAAAAAGCGATACGGATTGCCGCAAGCGCACGGCGATGACGAACAAAGCACGATGTCTCTCGTCCGGTAGCGAATGAGCGGATAACCGTAACGACTGAAGTTCGTGAGCACGAGCTCCCCCCTCTCCCCTTCCTTCACTGGCTGCAATGTTTCCGGATCAATAATTTCTGCCAAAAATTGCGCCTCGTTAATATGAAGTCCGTTGCGTGCCGAACAGGAGTAGCCGTACGCTCCCATCTCCGTCATCCCCGCATGATCGTACACAGACGCTCCCCATCGCGTTTCAATTTGCTCTCGCGTTGACGGCACCGACCCGCCCGGCTCTCCGGCCGTAATGATGGCTCTGATCGGCGTCGAGGGCAAATCGATGCCTATTTCCTCGGCCACCTCGGCTAAATGAAGGGCGTAACTCGGCGTGCAAAGCAATACGGTCGCCCGGTTTTCGATCATGCTATACAGCCGCTCTTTCGACGATTGGCCGCCCCCTGGAATGACAAGCGTCCCCATTTTTTTCGCTGCTTCATAGGCGGACCAAAAACCGATAAACGGTCCAAATGAAAACGCCAAAAACAGACGATCGCGGTTTGTCACCCCGCTTGATTTCAGCACTTCAACCCAACAGTCTCGCCACCAGTTCCAGCTTTCTTCCGTATCCAAAATTTTGAGCGGCTTGCCGGAAGTGCCGGATGTTTGGTGATAGCGGACGTAGCTCGTTTCCGGGTAGCAATGATTGCGGCCAAAAGGCGGACAAAGCTGTTGGTCTTGCACGAGCTCTTCTTTCGTCGTAAACGGCAGCTTCCGAAAGTCGTCCATTGTCCGGATCGGCAAACAAAGGCCACGGAGCTTTTCCTTGTAAAAATCGTTAAACTGAGTGACAAAGATAAGCAACTCATTGATTTTGTGCAGCTGATACTGTTCCAAGCTCAGCTCCATCTCTCGAACTGACAAAACCATTCCGTTTTTCATCCCCTCTTTCCGTTTTTTTATTAATCACATTTACAATATTTAAAACGTTCTGAAAGTTATGTTATACTATCATTGTCCCGCATAAAAGTTTAGTATTCCTCTATGTGAAACAAAACAAAAAATTGCAGCGCTTTTGAAAGCGATTTCTTATCGATCGAAAGGAGGAAAGGGAATAATGGAAACACGCAAAGAGCGAACACCTTTTTCTTCGTTGGAAAACGCCTTGCGGTTGCTGCAACTGTTTTCGATGGATGAAACGGAACTTGGCATCGCCGACATTTCCGAGAGACTACATATCAGCAAAAGCGCCGTCCACCGGCTGCTGCAAACATTAAAAAGCGAAGGATTTGTCAAAAAAGACGCGAAAACCAATCTTTATTCCCTCGGCACTTCCCTGTTGGCGATGAGAAAAATCATCCATTCCCGGTTTCCGATTTGCCAGATTGCCCTTCCTTTCTTGCAAGAGCTCGTCTCGTTATCTGGGGAAAGCGCCCATATTGCCACACTTTACGGTGCTGACGTCATCTATTTGCACAAAGTAGAGTGCGATCACCCGATTCGTCTTCTTTCTTACGTCGGCAAAAAAAACCCGGCGTTTTGCACCAGCACCGGTCAAGCCATTCTCGCTTATCAGCCGAGGGAAACGATCGACCGCATCATCGCTCGCGGACTTCCTTCGTTTACACCAAGAACCATCACCTCGCCGTCCATGCTGCTGGAAAAATTAGCGCAAGTACGGCAGCAAGGCTATGCCATCAGCAAAGAAGAGCTTCATGAAGGGGTGACATCGATCAGCGCCCCGATCCGCCACCGCAATGGGGAGGTGCGCTATTCTGTTTCGATCGCCGGGCCGATCCAGCGCATCAACGACCGCTCCCTCCCCCATCTCGTGCAACTTGTGGTAAAAACAGCTCACGCCATTTCCGCCAAACTATGACAACGCCAGCCGCTCCCTTGCTGCTTTTTCAAGCGCGGCAGCAAGGATGCGATAAAAACAAAAGGAGGCACCTCACATGAAAAAAATGGTTGACACGCTCTCATCCGTCAAAAACGGACTTCGCGTTTTGCGCCTATTTTCTGCTGAAACGCCTGAACTGGGCGTCACCGAGATGGCCAAACAACTTGGGCTGCACAAAACGACCGTTCATCGGCTGGTTACTGTATTGGAAAAAGAAGGATTCCTTGAACAAAACAAAAAAACCCGCAAATACCGTCTCGGCCTTTCCGTTTTGCATTTAAGCGGAGTCGTTGACTTGCATACGGAAATGTTCAAAGATGCCGTCCCGATCTTGGAGGCTTTGATGGAGGAGGCCAATGAAGCGGTGCACTTATCGGTGTTGGAGGACGACCGAATCGTCTATTTGTATAAAATTGAATGCCCGCACCCAGTGCGGCTGCTCTCCTACATTGGCCGAAGCAACCCGTGCACGTGCACAAGCTCCGGGAAAGTCATTCTTGCTTTCAGCCCTCAAACGACGGTCGAAAACGTCATCCGCCATGGGCTGCCAAAATACGGGCCGAACTCGGTGACCGACCGCAATGAATTGATCAGCCAGCTAGCCGCCATCCGCCGGCAAGGCTACGCCGTTTGCATCGATGAACTTCATGAAGGAGCGACAAGCATCGCTGCTCCGATCCGCGACTATTCTGGCGAGGTGGTCGCTGCCGTCAGCATCGTCGGGCCGAATCAGCGCATCACCCGGGCGAACATTCCCTGGCTGGTCAATCTAGCTTGTCAAGCAGCCCGCGACATCTCGGCGCTGCTTGGGTATTACGGATAGAGTTGCTCCACGTACCTTCCCTGCCAAACCGGATACAGCCATCACCAAAAAAGACGATAGTTTGTTATTCGTCTCAAACAGGGGCAATGACATTGACTTCCGACGATTGCATTCGAGAAAAGGTGTCCCGAAGTTTGTGGGGCACCTTTTATCTCACATTTCGCACCTTGAATAAACATTTAAAACAAGTCTAATATGAATAAAAATTAATTATTTTACAATATTTGCATAAAAATTGTTTTTACACGAATTTTTTGACCATTTTTGTATATCATACAAAGATTTAGAAATATGAGTGTTATGGTAATGATCGGGTTGCGTATGGCGCGAAAATTCTTTGGCTTTCCATGTATACGAATTCGACATCACCGGTAGAAATCTCCCCGGCTGAAAAAAGCCTGGAAGATCCGACTGAACCGATCTCCCAGGCTTTTCTCTATTAAAACGGATACGTTCTTGCCTTCGTCTGCACGGACACCCATTTCACCGTCGTAAATTCATCGACCACCCATGGGTTTCCAAAGCGGCCTAGGCCGCTTGCTTTATTGCCGCCAAACGGAATGTTCGGAGCGTCATTGACCGTTTGATCGTTAATATGCGTCATGCCGCTGTCAATTTGCAACGCCCACTCTTTTCCTTTTTCAACATCACTTGTAAAAATGGCGGAACTGAGCCCGTATTCCGTTTGGTTGGCAATGGTGATCGCTTCCTTGTCTGTTTTCGCCTTAATCACCACAGCGATGGGGGCAAACAACTCTGTTTGGGCGAGCTTGCTCGCCGGATCGACATCGACAAACACATATGGGGTCAACACATTGCCGATCCGTTTTCCTTCCAAGGCCATTCGGATTCCTTCTCGTTTTGCTTCTTCGATCATTTGCAGCGCCTTTTGCATTTGCTTTTCATTAATGATCGGTCCGATCACAGTGCTTGGGTCACGCGGGTCGCCGCACGGAAGCGCAGCCGCTCTTTGCACGAACTTCTCAACAAATTCGTCATACTTGCTCTCGTGGACGATGATGCGGTTGATGATCATGCAAATTTGCCCTTGATGGATGAACTTTCCAAAAACCGCTGCGTTAACCGCTTGATCTACGTCGGCGTCAGATAAAACGACAAATGGGCTGTTTCCTCCTAATTCCAACGCCACTCGTTTTAACTGTCTGCCGGCGATCTCACCAATTCGTCTGCCCACCGCCGTCGACCCGGTGAAGCTGATGAGCCGTGGATGCGGGTTGGTCAACATCTCATCGCCAATCTCATCAATGTCTGTTAACAAAACGTTCAATACCCCTTTCGGCAGCCCGGCATACTCAAACGCCCGGGCGATCACCACTCCCCCGACAAGCCCGACTTGAATATCAGGTTTATGCACGACAGTGTTGCCCAGAGCGATCGCCGGCACAATCGTGCGCAGCGATAAATTTAACGGAAAGTTGAATGGGGAAATGGAAGCAATGACTCCCAATGGCAATCGGTAGATGTAGTTGACTTTCCCTTCTATATTAGAAGGCACCTCTCTCACAGCCCCAACTTCATCGACATAATGCAGAGCCTCTTCTAAAAGCTCGAGCGCCAAATGAAACTCTACATTCGCCTTCAGTAAGGTGCCTCCTGTTTCGCGGACAATCAAATCGACGATCTCCTCACGGTTTGCCTGCAAATATTCCATCGCTTTGTGCAATACTTCTTTTCGTTGAGCAGCTGAGGAGCGCCCCCACTCCTTTTGCGCTTCGCTCGCCGCTTCAAACGCGCAGTGAAGCTGTTTGACAGTGGCCAACGGTACAGAAGCGATAACCGATCGATCATATGGATTCAAAATGTCATAGGTGCGACCGCTTTCGCCTTCCACCCATTCTCCATTAATATAACTTTTGTTCCATTGCTCGTACTGTTCCATTTTCTTCCACTCCTTTGCAAATAAACTATATATCTAACTTGAAACTCCCAAATATTTATGCTGAATGCCTTCATTGGCCATCAATCCGTCCGGCGAACCGCTCCATACGATTTTTCCTTTATTCATGATTAAGATTTCGTCCGCTGCCTTGCAGGCAAGGGCGATGTTTTGTTCTACAATTAAAATCGACAACCCCGCCTCTTTCAACTGAACGATAATCTCCCCAATCTGGTCAATAATGACCGGAGCCAGCCCTTCAGACGGTTCATCCATTAACAAAAACTCCGGGTTTGTCATGAGCGCGCGCCCGATGGCCAGCATTTGCTGCTGACCGCCTGATAACTGTGTGCCGAAATTGTTCTCCCGCTCCTTTAAGACGGGAAACAGCTCGTAAATTTTCTCGAGATCCCAGTTGATGCCTCCATCGTCCGCTTTTCTTTTTCGCGCCGGCATCGTCAAGTTTTCTTTTACCGTCAGCGACGGAAAAATTCTTCTTCCCTGCGGCACTAAACCGATGCCGAGGCGGGAGATTTGGTGGGGGGGAAGCGATTCAAGCGGCCGGTTTTTAAACCGGATGCTTCCCCGTTTCGCTTTATGCAGCCCGGCAATCGTATGAATCGTCGTCGTTTTTCCCGCCCCATTCCGTCCAAGCAGCGCAACGCATTTTCCCTTCAGAACGGAAAAGGTCACTCCTTGAAGAATGTAGCTCGTTCCGTAATACGAATGGACATCTTGGAGCTCAAGCATGTTTTTTCGCCCCTCCCCCGAAGTAAATTTCCTTGACCACCTCATTGTTTCTGACCTCGTCTGGCGATCCGCTTAAGATGACCTCCCCATGATGTAGAACGGTGATGCGGTCCGCAATGGCAAAGACAACATCCATATCATGTTCCACGACAACTAGCGCGACAGACCTAGGAAGTTTTTGAATCATTTCTGATGTTTGCGCAGTTTCCGCTGGGGACATCCCGGACGTCGGTTCATCGAGCAAAAGAATCTTCGGATTGCTCGCCATCGCCAACAACACTTCAAGCAACCGTTGCTCCCCATACGAAAGATGTTTCACCTTCACATGACGGCGGTTGGAAATTTCCCACTGTTCCAAAATATCATTTGTTTCCTTGCGTATGTCGGTCCGGCTGATCAATGGCGAAAAAATGTCGTATCGATACGGTTTTTTCGCTGCGAGCGCCAAATGAATATTTTCTTCCACCGTCAAGTCGCCAAATAAGTTGTTTTTTTGAAACGTCCGCGACATTCCTAAATGGGCAAGGTGATGGGCGGGGAGCTTGCTGATCTCTTTTCCGTCCAAATACACAGCGCCGGAGTCAATAGGCAGGATATTTGTTATGCAATGGAAAAGCGTCGTTTTCCCTGCACCATTTGGTCCGATGATGACATGGCGCTCCCCGGGATTCACCTCCAAAGAAACGTCGCGCAGCACTTGCAGCGTTTTAAATGACTTGCTGATGTTTTCCACTCTAAGCAAGCTCAATGGACGGCCTCTCCTTTCTTTACCGGCTGTTGCGAGACTGCCTCACCGGTCCGTTTGCGCGCAACAAAAAGGCTCTTCCCATGTTGCAACCAATGAATAAGCCCTCCTTTTCCGGCAAGAACAAGAGCGACAAGCAATGCTCCCATGACCATCGGCCAACGTTCGGTGTACGTGCTCATAAAATTTTGCAAGTAAATAAAGACGCTGGCACCGAGCGCCGGTCCAAGCAACGTGCCGACTCCGCCGATAATCACCATCACCATCACCTGTCCAGAAAACATCCAACCAGACAAATCAGGCGAAACAAATACGTTAAAATATGCATAAAGCGCACCAGCCAACCCTGCCAACGCTCCGGACAATGTATAAGCAAGCAGTTTATAAACCCGGACGTTATAGCCAAGGGCGCTCATCCGCGCTTCATTTTCCATAATGCCTTTCGTAATCTTTCCCGCCGGCGATTCAACAAATAAACGTAAGAGGATATAGAAAATAATAAAAGCGATACCCATGACGTAATAAAAGCCGTTTGGAGACACAATCTCCCCGAAACCAAAATTCAAGATGGCGGAAACGGACATCCCATCTGCCCCGCCCGTCCACGGCTTCAATTGCCAAAACAAGACATACAACAATTGTCCAAAAGCGAGGGTAATCATCAAAAAGTAAAACTTGGACGTGCGGATAAACACAGCGCCGGTGACTAAGGCAATAAGCCCGGAAATGACAACGGACAACAGAAGCAGCAAGTATGTGTTCGCTACATGCTGACCAATGACCGCAACCGTATAAGCGCCGATGCCAAAAAAGCCGGCATGCCCAAGCGACACCATTCCCGCATAGCCCATGATCAACCCGAGGCTCATTGCAAAAATCGCCATGATATAAATCTCCGTCGCCAAGTTGATCCCGAAATCTGACAGAACAAGCGGCATAGCGAAAACAAGAGCAATCAGCAACACAACGCCAAGCAACAGCTTTTTCACTCTATGCCACCTCTCTTCCGAACAATCCTTGCGGACGGATGATGAGGACAATCATCATAATGAGAAACACCGTCAACATCGATAAAGACGGGAACCATACCTTTCCGAGCGTTTCAATCACTCCAATGGCAATCGCACCAATAAATGAACCCTTCCATGAGCCTAAACCGCCGATGACGACGACAATGAGGGACGTGACGAGAATCTCGCTGTCCATTCCCGTATACATGCCGATCAACGGCCCGCCCAATACGCCGCTCAATCCTGCCAGCGCCGCCCCAAACGCAAATACCCCGGTGAAGACGAGCCCAACATTGATGCCAAGGGCGCTAACCATGGCGCGGTCGTCCACACCCGCACGAATGATCGCCCCAACGCGCGTTTTCGTTTCCAAGTACCATAGCAACAAAGCCAATAGACAGCCAATAAAGACAACAAACAGCCGATAAAGCGGAAACGCCGTGCTGCCAATCGACAAAGATCCACTTAGCAAGCCCGGAACCGGGAGTGTATGCATTTCCGTTCCCCATATCCACTCGATGGCATCGGCGATAATAAAACTCAATCCAAAGGTCAATAATACTTGTTCAAGCTCTTTTCCGTATATACGCTTAATCAACAGTTTTTCCAATACAAGCCCTAATACAGCCGTCAAAAGAACCGCTAGAAGCAGAGCAGCCCAAAAGTTCACCTCATCATTGATAAAAGTAAACGCAATATAAGCGCCAAGCATAAACAGCGTTCCATGGGCAAGATTCACGACATTCATGACACCAAGGATAATCGTCAACCCGACTGCGATCATAAAATAGAGCATTCCGTAAGCTAATCCTGTCAGCAGTTGCGCCAGAAAGATAGACAATCGTCATCCCCTGCCTTCTTGGTTTTATATTTCATGTTCACAAGGGGAGGCGGCTCCGCCCTCCCCTCTCCTCCGTTCCTATTTTCATTCAAACGGCGACGTTTCGGGCATCGTCACCTTTTCCACTGTCTCGATGACTTCAGGCACGATAGCCCCATCTTTGAGCGTATTTTTGGAAATATAGAAGTTTTGGATCGGGTTATTGGTGGCCGGGTCGATCATAATCGGTCCGCGCGGGCTGTCGAAAGAAATGCCTTTCAGCACTTTAATCAAGTTTTCGGAACGAAGGCTTCCAGCTTCTGTGATCGCTTTATCAAGCATCGCGGCCGCATCGTACCCTTCCACAGAGAAAACATTTGGAAGCTTTCCATATTTCGCTTTGTACGCTTCGACAAATTGCTTATTCAATTCATTGTCCAAATACGGCGAATAGTTGATGCCGGCAATAATGCCTTCAGCCGCTTCGCCGGTCGGCTGGGTGATTAATTCATCGCCAAATTCCAAAGAGCCGGCCAACGGAATTTTCCCTTTCAATCCAAACTCTTTATATTGAGTGACAAAGCGAATCCCATCGCTGCCGGCAAAGAAGGCGTAAATCAAATCCGGTTTCTCGGCCGCCGCTTCTTGCAAATACGGGGCGAAATCGTTCGTGTTCAACTTCGGATAAATTTCTTTCACCACTTTTCCACCCGCCGCTTCAAAGGCAGCCTTAAACGCCCGCAGCACTTCTTTTCCAGCAGGATAGTCCGGAGCAAGGATGACGGCTTTTTTACCAACTTGTTCTGCTAAATATTTAGCGGCATTGCTGCCGTTTTGCCAGTTTGAGAATGAAACGCGGTATACGTAATCGCTCTTTTTGCCCCATGAGAGATCGTCGCCGGCGGCGTTGGCGTCGATCAACACTTTTTTATCTTTTTCGACCTCATCGCGCAATGCATAAGCGACGGCAGAAGAAATCGGTCCTACCAGAAGATCCACCTTTTGAGCGTGAACCAATTGTCGATATTTGCGCAGCGCCACTTGCGGGTTCGCCTCATCATCTTCCACTTTGATTTCGACTTTTTTTCCGCCAAGCGTGCCGTTATGTTGATCCAAATACAGTTGAAAACCGTTGAGGATTCCCTCGGACAAAGGCGCAAACGTGCCAGTTTGTGAAAGAATAAAGCCGATTTTCACAGAACTAGAGGAACCTTCCCCTTTGTCCGAACCGGATCCACTCGATGTGCTACTGCTTTGCGCGCATCCCGCCGCCATGAGCATAGCCGCAAGCATCATCATTCCTGCCGCCCGTTTCAAAAACCCTTTCTTTTTTTTCATTTTCTTTTCCCCCTTCTCGTTAAAGCGTTTTCATGATTTTTTACAACTAGTTGCTCGTCAATCAAACGAATCTATGATCCCTCCTCAACCCATTTCATTTTACAAAAATCACATTATGAATATTTGAAACATTACAACTATTATATTAATGAATAAGTTGTTGCATATGGAAGCGCTTTATTCCTCTATATGAAACAATGCCAGAAATCATGTTTTGGACCGACTGTTCTGAGTGAAAAACGAATGCAACTCCTTTTATGGATGCTGAGCAGTTTGCTGAGGGACATATATCGTTTTATATTGGACAGGATCGGGCTCAAAGGTCATCACGACATTCCCGCTGCCGGACGATTGGCCATACCCATAATAGCGGCTTTGATAGTTTTCTTGAATGACGCCAAGCAAAGCTGCGAGATGGCGCCCTCCGGATTCGACACCAGCTGCGCGTGCGTACTGTGGAAGCATGTTCCAAGCGGCTCGTACATTATTATTTTGTAAATATTGCAAAAATTCTCGATCCAACGCCTGCTCGGCCAATGTCGGCAACGCCTCGGGCCGGCGGACGAGATTATGCGCCAGTGCACCGCTGCTGATAAACATTGTCTTTTTCTTGCTTTCGCGCAGCACTTTGCCGATTACTTGCCCCCATGTGTACGTTTCTTCCAGGTTCGCCGCCCACGTCACCGATAGGCTGATGACGGCGATGTCCTCATTCGGCGCTAAATAGCGGAGCGGAACAACCGTCCCGTAATCCCAAATGTAGGTCGGGTCATTGACTTCAACGACCCGAAGCCCGGCTTCCTTCCCCGCCTGAACAAGCTGTCTGCCAAGCTCTTCATCTCCTGGATAATCGTAAGGGACATCGGCAATCAAGTCGGGACATTCTACAGCGGTCAATACCCCCTTATGCCTTGGAGTGGCATCGACAAAATGGTCGAAGCTTGACATCCAATGGCAAGAAATCAAAACAAGCGTATCCGGTTTGACTTGCTTGATGATTTTCGCCACTTCATGCATTCCTTTAACGAGTTCACGCTGAAACTCAGGGGTGCGATCCTCAAAACACATTCTAGGCGTATGCGGCACAAGCATCGCTAACTCCAAGCTCATCGGCGTTCTTCCTCCCTTTTATTTTGATTGTTGATCAGACATTGGGATGCCGGCGACACCCCAATGGGATTTCGGCACCTCTGATACGATCACCCGCACGTTTTCCTTTGGCGAGCCTAAAACAGCGCTGATTGTATCGGTTACTTCGCGGATCACTTCTGTAATCTTCTCTCTCGGCCTTCCTTCGAGCAGATGAATATGAACAATCGGCATGCCACTCATCCTTTCAATCTGTCGCTCGGAACGAAACCGTTCCTAATTGGTCGAACTGGGCAAACACGACGTCCCCTGCCGCAAAGCGGACAGCTTCAGTCATCGCTCCGGCTAAAATGATTTCCCCCGCTTTCAATCCTTCCCCTTTTCTAGACAACATGTTGGCCAGCATCGCAATAGCGTTGGCCGGATGCCCCAGCACCGCCGCACCGGCGCCGAACGCCCTCGCCTCGCCGTTGATCGCCAGACTCACCCCAAGCAAGTCAAGTTCAAGGGAGACGGGAGGAACGAGGCGGCTGCCGAATACGACCCGGGACGAGGAGGCGTTATCGGCAATTACATCCGGCAGCGTAAATTGAAAGTTGACATAACGGCTATCGATAATTTCCAGCGCTGGGACGATATACTCCGTCGCCGCCAAAATGTCCGCCGCGTCAATATTCGGCCCTTTGACATCTTCTTTTAAAATGAAGGCGATTTCCGCTTCCACCTTCGGATGGATCAGTTCGCTCATGGCCACCGTCCCCCCGTTTGGGACGACCATATAATCGAACACATATCCGTAGATCGGCTCGTTCACCCCCATTTGCGCCATTTTCGCGGCGCTCGTCAATCCCATTTTCGGGCCGATGATCCGATAGCCGTTCTCCCGTTTCATCGCCACGAGCCGCTCTTGAATAGCGTACGCCTCCTCGACCGTCATGTTCGGATATTGGGCGGTCAGGCGAACAATCTCTCGTCTCTCCCGTTCCGCCCGCTGAAGCTCCATAGCGAGTTTCTCGCAATCAAGGGTAGTCATTTCCATTCCCCCTCCCAGACAGCGACTTTTTGACGCGCCATTTCCGCAGCGACGTCGACGATCATATCTTCTTGACCGCCGACAACCTTTCGCCGGCCGAGTTCGATTAAAATATCGCGGGCATCGAGGCCAAACGTTTGGGCGGCGCGCTGGGCATGAAGAAGGAAGCTTGAATAGACGCCAGCATACCCGAGCGTTAAACTGTCGCGCGTAATCTCCTGCGCCTTTGGCAACATCGGCGCCACCAGCTGCTCGGCTAAATCCATCATTTTATACAAATCAATGCCGGTCGGAATGCCCATCCTGTCCAACACCGCGACAAGCACTTCCGTTTGCGTGTTGCCAGCGCCAGCCCCTAGGCAGCGAACACTGCCGTCAACGCGCGTCGCTCCTTCTTCAATCGCGGCCAATGTATTGGCCATCGCCAATGATAAATTGTTGTGGGCGTGAAAGCCGACTTCAATGCCGATACTTTCCTTTAAGGCGCGAACACGCTCTTTCACTTCATAAGGCAAGAGAGCGCCGGCTGAATCGACGACATAGACGACGTCCGCCCCGTAGCTTTCCATAAGCTGCGCTTGATGGACAAGCACATCGATGGGCGCCATATGCGCCATCATTAAAAACCCGACCGTTTCCATTCCAAGCTCCTTCGCTGCGGCGATATGCTGGGCTGAAATATCCGCCTCCGTCACATGGGTCGCGATGCGCGCCATTTTCGCTCCTAGGCGGGCGGCCTGTTTCAATTCCTTGACAGTCCCGATGCCTGGAAGAAGAAGCACAGCAATTTTCGCCTGCCGGCAAACCGCCACAGCAGTTTCGATCAGCTCAAATTCATCGGTCCGCGACAAGCCATACTGCAGCGAAGATCCCCCCAAACCGTCTCCATGCGACACTTCAATATACGGAACGTTCGCTTCATCGAGCGCTTTGGCGATCGCGGCGACTTGTTCCGTTGTATATTGGTGGGCGATGGCATGGCTGCCGTCGCGCAACGCCACTTCCGTAATCGTAATCGCTCGCTTCATCGTCTCCCCTCCTCGGCCAACAACTTCGACAGTCGGTGTTTCGCAACTTCCTCTGCCACTTTCACCGCAGCGGCGGTCATAATATCCAAGTTTCCTGCGTATTTTGGCAAATAGTCGCCCGCCCCTTCGACTTCAATCATGACCGTCACCTTATTCCCTTCAATGATCGGACTCGTGCGCAGCCGATAGCCGGGAACGTACGAGCGGATCGTTTCCACCATTTCCTCGATCGAGTCGCAAATTTCCCGCGCCGCCGCTTCATTCCCTTCCACAAGCGCATAAATCGTATTTCTCATCAAAATGGGCGGTTCAGCTGGGTTGAGAATAATGATGGCTTTTCCGCGCTTCGCCCCGCCGATTTTTTCGAGCCCTCGAGCAGTCGTTTCCGTAAATTCATCAATGTTCGCTCTTGTTCCCGGCCCTGCGCTTTTGCTTGAAATCGTCACGACAATTTCAGCGTAAGCAACCGGCTGCACGCGCCCAATGGCGTGGACGATCGGAATCGTCGCCTGTCCACCGCATGTGATGAAGTTAATGTTTGTCTCTTCCAAATGTTCAGTTAAGTTGACAGGCGGCACAACAAACGGTCCAACGGCCGCCGGTGTCAAATCAAAGACGACCTTCCCGGCCCGCTTCAACAGCTTTGCATGACGGATGTGCGCTTTGGCCGACGTCGCGTCAAAGACGAAATCAGCCCATTCTGGGTGTTCTAAAAACGCTTGGATGCCGCTGTCAATGACGCGATACCCTTTCTCCCGCGCCATACGCAGCCCTTCCGACTGCGGATCGATCCCGATCACCGTCGTCAACTGCAACACATCCGAACGCTCGAGTTTCAACATCAAGTCGGTCCCGATATTTCCAGAACCAAGAATCGCTACATTGATCTTCTCCACGGTCTCTCCTCCCTTGCTTATGGCGCAAACTGGATCCGCACTTCCCCCAAATGGGCGAAGCGGGCGGAAAACACATCGCCAGGCTCGGCGCTGACCGCTGCCGACAAGGCCCCGGACAAGATAACTTCCCCCGCCTTCAGCTCTTTTCCATATTCATAGAGCTTGTTCGCCAGCCAGGCGACGCAAAAAGCAGGGTGGTTGAGCGCCGCGGCTCCGACGCCAGTGTTGGCCAGCTTACCGTTTCGGTAGAGCGCCATGCCGATTTGCGCGGCATCAACGGCATGGACAGGCAACCGTTTTTCCCCCAAAACGTAAAGTCCCGATGAAGCGTTATCGGCGATTGTATCTTCAAGACGGATGTTCCAATCGGCAATGCGGCTGTCAACGATCTCCAGTGCCGGAACGATATAATCAGTCGCCAGCAGCACGTCAATGACAGTCACGCGCGGGCCAACTAAGTCACGTTTTAAGACAAACGCAATTTCTGCTTCCACCTTTGGCTGCAGCACCTGCTCCCACGAAACAACCCCGCCGTTTTCCACCGCCATATCATCAAGCAAATGGCCGTAATCCGGCTGGTCAACCCCCAGCAGCTGCTGCATCGCCTTAGAGGTCAATCCGATTTTCTTGCCGACAATCCGGCGCCCTTCCTTTACTTTTTGTTCGATCGTCCGCAATTGAATTTGATAGGCGTCATACACGGTCAGCGCCGAATCGAGTGTCGTCAAGGGAGAGAGAGGACGTCTCTCCCTCTCAGCAGCCAGCAGCAACTCGGCGCAATCGTCCCACTTCTTCACCGTCATCACCTCTTTCGTCCATCGCGGCTAAAGCTTAATGCAAATGTTCGTCAACTCTGTATAAAACTCAAAGCTATGCATGCCGCCTTCGCGCCCGATGCCGCTTTGTTTCATGCCGCCAAACGGTGTGCGCAAATCCCGCAAAAACCACGTATTGACCCAAACGATTCCGGCTTCAATGCGCGCCGCCACCCGGTGCGCCCGACGCAAATCATTCGTCCAAATCGTCGCACTCAATCCGTAGTGGGTGTCGTTCGCTTGGGCGATCACCTCCTCTTCTTCGTCAAACGGCATGACCGTCACCACCGGGCCGAACACTTCTTCGCGGACGATGCGGCAATTTCGGTTGACACCGACAATAATCGTCGGTTCGAGGTAATATCCTTGATCCAGGCCATCCGGCCGCTTTCCTCCTGTTAAAATGCGACCGCCTTCCTCCTTTGCCAGCTCGATGTAGCTCATCACCCGTTCGTAATGCTCTTCGCTGATGAGCGCGCCGACATCGGTTTTCGGGTCAAACGGATCGCCGACAACGAGTTCTTTCGTTTTCGCCACAAACTTTTGCAAAAATTGTTCATAAATCGGCCGCTCTACATAAATTCTTGACCCGCAGAGACACACTTCCCCTTGGTTCATAAAACTCGATTTCAACGTCGTTTCGATCGCTTCGTCCAAATCCGCATCGGCGAAAATGATGTTCGGATTTTTCCCGCCCAACTCGTAAGACAGCTTTTTCAATGATTTCGCCGCCGCCGCCATAATGACTTTTCCAGTTGTTGTCTCTCCAGTGAACGTAATGGCGTCAACATCCGGGTGCTCAGTCAACGCCGCCCCTGCCGAATCCGGACCGAATCCATGGACAACATTCACAACGCCATCCGGCACCCCGGCTTCTTTGCAAATTTCGGCCAATACAGTTGCGGTGAGCGGCGTCCATTCCGCCGGCTTGATGACGGCCGTGTTCCCGGCTGCCAAACATGGGGCGAGCTTCCACGTCAACAACAGCAACGGCAAATTCCACGGATTGATCAGCCCGACGACCCCGACCGGTCGGCGGATCGAATAGTTGATGGCCACCTCATCCGTCTGATACGCTTCCGTGCCGACCGATCGCAAGTAGTCGGCGAAAAAGTGGAAGTTATACGCTGCCCGCGGAATATCCAACGTGAGGGAGAGAGAGTATGGCTTCCCCGTATCGAGCGACTCGAGGCGGGCCAGTTCCTCTTTGCGCTCTAAAATGAGATCGCCGATACGGCGCAAAACCGCGATCCGCTCCCCAGTCGTCATCCGCTTCCACGGTCCGCTAAGCGCCCTTTTTGCGGCGGCCACCGCCAAGTCAATCTCTTCTTTCCCCCCTTCACAGACGGTGCCGATCACTTCCCCCGTAGCGGGATTAATGTTTTGAAACATCTTGCCGCTTTGTGAAGGCAAAAACCGCCCGTTGATGAAATGTTGGCAGTCAAATGCCTTCACTTTCTCGCTGGCTACCACTTCTGTTTTCATTCATCATTTCCTCCTTCATCAAGTCTGCAGAAATCGAAAAATTAGAAATCTTTTATCCCCATCATAACGACCTATTGTCCCGTATACAACATCGATGTTCTTATATATGAAACTATTAAAAAATTTTTTTATTTTTTGTTCCTAGATATCTGAAAATTCCTTCTTAATATGTTATGATATAAGAAATACTGTTCTTTCATATGAAACTATCAAAAAGGGGATAGACTCGATGAAGCACACTGCCGAAGACTATTTGCTTTCATCCGTCAAAAATGCTCTCCGCATTTTGCGCAGCTTCTCATTGGATGAGCCGGAAAAAAAAGTGACGGAATTAGCCTCTTCCCTCGGCCTGTCGAAAAGCACGGTCAGCCGCCTTCTTCACACATTGGCCAGCGAAGGGTTCGTCACAAAAGATCCGGAAACGCACAAATATCGGCTTGGCTTGACCATTTTGCAGCTGAACACGGTGTTGACATCCCACTTAGAAATCAACCGGGAAGCGCAGCCGATACTGGAACAGCTGGTCGACGACTTGCAGGAAACGGCGCACCTTGCCATGCTTGATGACCAGAGTGTGATCTACATTCACCGAGTGGAAAGCCGGCAGCCTGTTCAGGCTCTTTCACACATCGGCCGAAGAAACCCTCTCCATTGCACAAGCTCGGGCAAAGTGTTGCTCGCTCATCAAAAAGATGAGGATATTGAAGCGTACATCGAGCAAGGATTGACGCAGTTTACGCTGAATACGATGACCGACCCCCGCGTGCTGCGCGAGGCATTGCATGCCATTCGCCGGCAAGGCTATGCCATCAGCATCGAGGAACTCCGCGAAGGGGTCGCTTCCATCGCGGCGCCGATCCGCGACTACACCGGAAAAGTCTCCTACGCGCTCAGCGTGATCGGGCCGATTCACCGTTTTCATCCATACGATCCTACGGTCATCGCCAAAGTAAAACGCGCAGCGAGTGAGATTTCGGAAAAAATCGGCTATTGGCCGTCGTCGCCGCCAACGAAACAGCCGATACCATGATGTAGAAAGGAGAAGAAAACAATGGAAGGACGTTTTGATGTCCATACGCACTTCATTCCGCCGGAAGTAATGCAGTGGCTGAAAGAGGAGCAAACCCACATCCCTGTTCATTGGGATGACGAGGAAAAAATGTTGACCATCAACCGTCAGTGGGGGTTTCGCCTAAAGGAGGAATTCATCGATCTTCATGCTTATCTCGAGGCGCAGCGGCGGGCGGGCGTTTCCCATTCGCTCCTCTCTCCCATTCCGCAGCTGTTTTTATATGACGTGGAAGCCGCCGTCACCAACGAGCTGGCGCGCCTTTACAACGATGCGCTATGCCGATTGACATCAAACCATCCTGATCGTCTGTCGGCTTTGGCGACAGTGCCGCTCAATCATCCGGAACAAGCAGCCTTGGAATTGCGCTGGGCCATGAAAAACGGGTTAAAAGGGGCGATCATCGGCCCATCTGTCGAGCAGAAGCTCCTCACCGACGATTCGTTCATTCCATTTTGGGAAGAAGCGGATGCGCTAGGCGCCATTCTGTTCATTCATCCGCTTCTTTGCGACGACCCACGCCTGAAAGGACGGCGAATGGCGAATTTGATTGGCGTCCCTTGGGAAACGACCGTTTGCGCCGCCGATTTGCTGCTTGGCGGCTGGCTCGACCGCTACCCGCACGTCCGCATTTTATTGGCCCATGGCGGCGGCTTTCTTCCCTATCAAATCGGACGGTTGCAGAAAGGGTATGACGTATGGCGCCCAGTGGCGTCTTCACTGCAAGCCCCGCCGCTCGACTATTTGCGCCGTTTTTGGTTCGACACCGTTGTTTGGGATCGTCGCGTGCTGCAGCTATTGATCGACCTCGTCGGCCAAGATCGGGTGCTTCCGGGCTCGGATTTTCCGTTCGATTTATCACAATGGCCGCCTGTACAGCCAAGCCTTGAAGCCGTTCAGGCTTTCTTAGGCTTGCCATAACGGAAAACAAGCCAAAAAGGGGACGAACGTTCTTCGTCGTCCCCTTTGCTTCGGCTATATGCCGTCTAAAACAAATACAATTGTTCATCATCCATGCCTAACGGCCAATGCCCATACTCAAATACGCGCAGCAGTGCACGAAACGGATTTGATCCCCATCCGTCAAGGTCGCCAACGGATTCCCAGGCGCAAGCCATTCCCCCGATATACATGACCGAACATGAAGACGGTCAGCAGCCCCGTCAACACTGCCAATACATTGCGTTTTCCATTGGCCGTGCCAGCAAATCGGTCGGCTAATCTCCCCCCAAGCGGAAAACAGATCAAACCCGCAACGGCATTAAATGAAGCGATGAGCACCGCCGAAACGAGCGTGCCTCCCCCGAGATCTTGCACAATCGCATAGGCACCCCGTCATCCGTCTCGATCACATAATGGGCAAGCAGCTCCGCAACTCCGTCTTTCCGAATCAGCTGATAATCCGCTCCTCCTGGGAGCACTTTTCCTCGCATCCGGGGTCCCTCCAAACTCCCGCCAATAATCGGGATTCACTCTCCGGCATCCGATCCCTACATCGCCGATTTCGATCGGCTTTCCTACTTCAACGTAAACCGTAAATACGTGTTCCAATTTCATGGTTGCTGGTTGCCCCTCCGTTCAACAGAAGGAATGCGTTTTTTGAAACAGCCGCCCCTTGTTACCCTGTATATGTTTCACTTCGAATCACAGTTTCGGCGATACGTCGTTTGGCCGTGATCACGTCCACCAACGGGGCGCACACCCATTCTTCTAGATTTTGCGCACCCATTTTTGACAGCTGCTCATCATGTAAGTATGCAGCTACGTTCAGCAACTGGCCAATTAGCTGCTGTGTCGCCTCTTGCATATATACTTGTGTGCAATTGATCTTTTGTTTTTCCACAGCCATCCCGTTCCGCGCTATGGCTTTCTCCGTTCGCAACAAGGCGCTTTCTATGGCATAAATTTGGATCGCCATATCCGCCAAACATGCCAGCAATTCTTGTTCTGCTCCACTCTCAGCATTCCGTTGCCGGATGGCATCCGCCACCTTCCAAAACAGCGACTTGATACGGGACAGCCGCTTCGCTTCATTGACGAGCGCACGCGCTTGCTCCTCTTCGCTGTTCACTTCGCCGGACGAATATTTCCGCAACAATGTCGAAGCGATAACCATCCGGTTGATTTCGTTCGTCCCTTCAAAAATCCGGTAAATTCGGGCATCGCGGTAAAGGGTTTCAACTTCATATTCCGCCATATAGCCATAGCCGCCATGAATTTGCACCGCCTCATCAACGACAAAATCAAGCGTTTCGGTTGAAAACACCTTATTGATCGAACATTCCACCGCGTAGTCGGCGATCGTTTGAGCGATATCGCCACTTCCCGCTTTCCACCCTTGTTCAAGGGCGCCCGCCGTGCGATAAATCATACTTTCGTTCACATACGTCTTGATCGCCATATCGGCGATTTTCGCTTGAATGAGACCGAACTCGGTCAACGAACGGCCAAACTGTTTTCTTTCCTTAGCGTATTTCACTGATAATTCCAGCGCCCGCTTCGCCATCCCTAAAGCCATGGCCGCAAGTTTATGACGGCCGATGTTTAAAATGTTAAATGCGATGACATGCCCCTTTCCCACTTCTCCTAGTACATGTCCTGTTGGAACTTTGACGTCATCAAGAATCAATGAGCAAGTCGAGGAACCTTTGAGCCCCATCTTTTTCTCTTCAGGTCCGATCAACACTCCCTTGCTGTCCCTATCAACGATAAAGGCAGTGAACCGCTGTCCGTCCACTTTGGCAAAAACGATAAAGAAATCAGCAAACGCTGAGTTGGTGATCCACTGTTTTTCCCCGTTCAACATATAATAGCGCCCGCACTCGGATAAGCGCGCCAACGTTTTCGCCGCCAGCGCATCTGTGCCAGAAGTGGGCTCTGTCAACGCATAGGCGCCAATCTTTTCGCCGGCGGCGACATAAGGCAAGTAGGCTTCCTTTTGTTCTTTTGTGCCGAAGAAGGCAATGGGCAACGACCCGATTCCCACTTGCCCGCTGAACGTCACGGCGAACGATCGACCTAAAGCAATCTTCTCGCTGATAATGCACGAACTGACTTTATCCAAATCGAGCCCGCCGTACTGCTCAGGAATGTCAGCGCCTAGCAACCCAAGCTCGCCTGCTTTCTTCAATAAGCGGATCGTTTCGTCAAACTGTTGCGCCTCAATCTTCCCTAAAACAGGCAGCACTTCTTTTATGACAAACTTTTCCGTCATCTCGGCGATCATATGATGTTCATCTGTAAAGTCTTCCGGGGTGAACACGTCATCAATGGAACTATTCTCATAAACAAAGCGGCCGCCTTTATATTTTTTCGTATTGAGCACCAGCCATCTCTCCCTTAGCTTGTCATTTTCATCCCCAAATACGCCGACTTCACTTGAGGATTCATGCTGATTTCTTCTTTAGTGCCGTGCAAAATGATGCTACCGTGTTCTAACACATACACCCGATCCGCCACTTTCAACGCCGCCTTGACATTTTGCTCGACCAAAATGATCATTGTCCCCATTTCTTTTTTGATCCTCAACAAAATCTCTAAAATGTCATTGACAATTTTCGGAGCCAATCCCATTGAAGGCTCATCAAGCAAAATGATTTTTGGCTGAGACATCAGCCCCCTTCCGATGGCAAGCATTTGCTGTTCTCCCCCGCTTAGGTTGCCGCCGAGGTTGTCGAGATGCTTTTTCAAGCCGGGAAACATATCCAGAACCATGTCTATCCGTTCTTTCGTCTGCTTTTTTTCTTTGTAGTATCTTGAATACATTCCGAGCAATAAATTTTCCCTTACGGTCAGATTAGGGAAAATTTGCCTCCCCTCCGGCACAAGCGACAATCCTTTTGCCACCACTTTGTAGGCGGGAAGCCCGCTGATCACTTCCCTTTCAAGAGCCACTGTTCCAGCCGAAGGTGTATACAGCCCGGCCAGTGTGTTCAACAACGTGCTTTTGCCGGCACCGTTCGCTCCGATGACAGAAACAATTTCCCCCCGTTCGACATAAAGGTCGATGGAATGAAGAATTTGTATTTTTCCAATATGCGTGCTTAGCCCTGTGACGTGGAACATTACACCGCCTCCTCTCCTAAATAGGCGCGAATAACCTGTTCGTTTCTTGCAATCTCATCCGGTGTTCCTTCGGCGATTTTTTTCCCAAAGTCCATCACGATAATGCGATCGGCCAACTCCATGACCGTGGCCATTTTATGCTCCACGAACAAGAAGGAGCGCCCTTTCTTTTTCAGCTCCTTGATATATCCAGCCATCTGGTTTGTTTCCGCATCGTTGAGCCCCGCCATCGGTTCGTCCAAAAGAATGAGCGTCGGGTCGTATGCCATCGCCCTCGCAAATTCCAACTGTTTTTGCAAGCCGTACGAAAGATTCCCTGCTTTTTCGTTTATAAAAGGTTTTAACTCCATCATTTCGAGCACATCAAGCGCCTGTTTGTAAGCGAGCTCTTCGTCTCTTTTGACGACCGGCAAACGAAAGCCGGCACTGAACACATTCGTCCTCAGTTTGATATGAACTCCCATCATGATGTTTTCCAGCACGGTCATATTATTGAAGATTTGTAAGTTTTGGAACGTTCTAGAGATCCCTAAACGGGCTAGTTCGAAAATTTTCCTCCCCGTCAACCGCTCCCCCTTGTAAAGAACCTCCCCGGAAGTAGGCGGCAGAAAGCAAGAAATGATGTTGAACAACGTCGTCTTGCCCGCTCCATTTGGCCCAATGATAGCGACGATTTCCCCTTGCTTCAGGTGGAAATCGACTCCATCCACAGCAGTGATTCCACCAAACTTTTTCGTTACTTGCTTTCCCTCCAATAAATAAGTCATGCGAGATCCCCCCTTTCCGCCGCTATTTTACGCTTTTCGACTTCTTTGATGCGCGCGGACGCTATTTTTCTCCACAGACGCTCGAAAACATCCACCAATCCTTTCGGCATAAACATCATGACAACGATAATGATGAAACCATACACAACGATTTCTACTTGCCCGCTGATCTGGAAGTATGTTTGCCCAATATAACGAATCCACTCATTTAAAAACATAATGATCGCCGTTCCTAAAACAGCGCCCCAAATAGAATGGACACCCCCGACCATCACCATCACTAACAGCAAAATCGAAAAGGTAATATAAAACGAAGGAGGGGCGATAAAGCTAATAAAATGTGCATACAAACTGCCGGCCAGCGAGGCATAGACCGCACTCAGCGAGAAAATGGCCACTTTATACTTAGCGACATTCACCCCCAACATCTCCGTAGCGATTTCACTGTCGTGGATGCTTCTCAGCACCCGCCCAATGCTCGAGCGGACGATGTTCGTGGAAAATACGATGACGACAAGCACAATCGACCAAACAAAAAAGTAAAAATACAACGGCTGACCCAAGTTCAGCTGAAACAACGATAAGCCAGGAATCCCCACCAGTCCAGAAGCCCCACCCGTCCATTCATCCAATCCTAAGATCAAAATATAGAAAATGATATTCACCGCCATGGTCGCAAGGGCTAAAAAATGTCCTTTCAACCGTAAAATCGCCATTCCGACCGCATAGGAAATGACCCATGTCACTATGACGCCGATCACCATAGCGAGCCAAGGGGAAATGGCGTATTTAGCCGTCAAGATTCCTGATACATAGGCGCCAATGCCGAAAAAGGCGGCGTGACCCAAGGAAATTTGTCCAGCGTAACCGAGAAGAAGGCTCAACCCGATCGTTATCAAGCTATATATTCCAATCAGAATGAGAATGGTGAAAATATACGGCGTTGGAATGAACCATGGTAGCAAAAGCACGATCGCTGCTAACACGAGCAACGGCCGCCATAATTGACCATGCAACACACCGTTGAATCTCCTCACTTTCGTTCCCTCCCTCTGTCCAAGATGGCAAACGATCCAGCTGTTTATACCCGCTCGCCAGCTGCTTTGCTAAATAATCCCGTTGGTTTAAAAAACAATATCAGCAACAATATGCCAAACGCAATGGCATCGCTGTAAAATGTCGAGATCAATCCACCGGAGAACGACTCAATAACGCCCAAAAGCAGTCCTCCGACAACAGCGCCAGGGATATTGTTCACCCCTCCGATTACCATTGCCACAAATCCTTTCAGCCCAATCAAAAAACCCATCTCATATGTTGCGTCTGTCAGCGGCGCGATCATAATACCGGCGATGGCGCCCAAGGCAGCTGCCAGCGTAAAGGAGAGCGCGGACATCGAGCTCGTGTTGATCCCCATTAGGCTGGCCGCCCGTGGATTTTTCTCGCTTGCCTTTAAGGCTGAGCCAATAAACGTTTTATCGAAAAATACGTATAAAATCACTAACAATACTAGAACGGTTAGAAAAATGAATAGGCTTTGCGGGTTGATCACCGCCCCGAACAGCTTGATCGGCTCCGCTTTCACCACCGGTTGAAGCGTATGAGGGGAGGTTCCCCAAATAATCAGCCCAATCCCTTTGATAAACGTCGACAGGCCAATGGTAATCACGATCAAGGTGATGACAGAACGATTTCGCACCGGGAAAATCGCTGTTCTTTCAATGATAAAACCGATCAGAGCGGTTAACATAACAGCTGCCGGAATCGCCGCAACCATGGGGAGGCCCCAGTTGACGAAAGAAACACAGGACAGTGCGCCGATCATCGCAAACTCACCCTGTGCAAAATTCAAAATTCCAGTAATGTTGTAAATCGCAACAAAACCAATGGCCATTAAGGCGTAAATGCTTCCTACTGTCAAGCCGGTGACGAGGTATTGCACCATCGAATCCATCAGATCAACCCCTTTCTACCGAAGCAGCCTGCAGCAGCTCTGCGCCAAAGCTGCTGCAGTCACCGCATTTATCAATGATTGGTTATTGTTGTTGATACTTCCACTGATTGTTTTCAATGCGTAAAACCGTTAATCCATCCGCCTTTGGACCGTTTAGCGGTTTCGTCAAATCGAGCGTTCCAGCTACAGCGGGGTATTCACCAATCTCATTGTTCAAAAAATTCCGAATATCGTTGGCAGTTGTTTTCCCAGCTTTCACTGCTTCAATCAGCAACTGAATTCCGTCATAAACGTGGGCTGCAAACAAGTCCGGCTCTTCCCCGTATTCTTTTGCATATAAATCACGGAAGGCGAGCAACCGTTTCTTTTGATCCGATTCCGGCAATTGATCGGCAACGCTTAATTTGCTTCCGACAACGAAAATGTTGTCGCTGTTGCCTTGCACTTGTTCGATGAATCCTTTATTGGCGGCGGCTGTGCTTTGAAGCATTGGAATGGTAAACCCCAATGACTTAAAGTTGCGGGCGACAATTCCGGCGCCCGGCGTTCTTGACCAAACGATAAGCGCCTCAGGATTAGCCTTGCGGATATTCGTCAGCTGTACGGTCATGTCAGAAGCCGTCGCATCAAACTCTTCATGGGCGACAACTTCAATGCCGTTCTGTTTTGCGAGCTCTTTAAACGCCGGAAGCCCGATGACACCAAACGCATCGCGGGCGTTCATCCAAGCGACTTTTTTAATGTTATGCTTCACCAAATACTCGACGATGGGGGAAATAACGGTTGTACTGCTGTGCGCCAACGCATAAACGTTTTCTTTATCTGTAGTGACCGGCGCAATCGTCAACAGAGGGATGTTGGCTTGAACGGCCTTCGGCAAAATCGCCATGGTCGTGCTCGTCTGCGTCGCCCCGATCACGGCGGCCACCCCTTGGGAAATCAATTTATCCATCGCAATAACCGCTTTTGTATCGTTCGTTTCATAATCTTGCATGATCAATTGAACTTTCGTTCCGTTGATTCCACCTTGTTGATCCAACTGCTTCTGCATCAGCTTCACCGTATTGACTTGCGTGTGGCCGAGCGTGGAAGCGGGTCCAGTCTCCGCTATAATAACGCCGATTTTCACTATTTTTTCCTTATTGTTACTACCGCCGGATGTCTGTGTTGCACCTTGACCGCCGCAACCGGCCATTCCAAACAGGAACACAGCTGCCAACAGGGTGAACCATAGTCTCTTTTTAACAGTTTTCTTCATAAAACCAATTACCCTCATTAACTTTAACCTCCTTTTCGTTTTCAATCGTCACTGACGTTATACTCTCTCCCAAATCGCGGCAATGCCTTGACCACCGCCGATGCATAGAGAAGAAGCGCCGTATTTCTTTCCTCTTCTTTCCAATTCATAAATCAGCGTCAACGTAATGCGCGTTCCCGAAGCCGCCAACGGATGGCCAAGGGCAACGGCTCCGCCGTTGACATTGCCTTTCTCGTCGTCAAATCCCAATTCTTTCTGGCATGCCAAATATTGGGCTGAAAACGCCTCGTTGATTTCGATCAAGTCGAGGTCATCGATTGATAAATTCGCTTTTTCCAGTGCTTGACGGATCGCTGGGACAGGGCCGATCCCCATGTACTGCGGTTCAACACCGACGACTCCCCACGAAACGAGGCGGGCGAGCGGTTTCAAGCCGCGCTTCGCAGCATAGTCCCCCGAGGCCATAACGACCGCCGCCGCCCCGTCGTTCATCCCGCTGGCATTGCCTGGCGTCACGACTCCGTTTTCGAGAAAGCGCGGTTGAAGCGCCCTTAACTGCTCCAAGCTTGTCTGCCGCGGGTGCTCATCGGTGTCAACGACCGTTTCCCCATTCTTCCCTTGCACAGTGACAGGAACGATTTCTTGGCGGAAATATCCTTTTTCAATGGCCTCAAGCGCCCGCTCATGGCTGCGGAGGGCGTGTTGGTCAACTTCTTCGCGCGTAATGTGATACTTTTTTGCCAAGTTTTCGGCTGTCATGGCCATGCTGCAGCCGCCGACCGTGTCATACAGCCCATCCCACACCCAGTCTTCCACCGTCGGGCTGCCTAACGGTGTTCCCCAGCGCATGCCGCGAATGACGTGCGGCACTTGGCTCATGTTTTCAGTTCCTCCTGCCAGCACCACTTCTGCTTCCCCGGTTAAAATGAGGCGCGCCGCCATAATGATCGTCTCCAACCCCGTCCCGCACAACCGGTTCACCGTCACAGCCGGCACATCGATTGGCACCCCAGCTTTCAAGCCGACATGGCGAGCAAGCAAGTGAGCATCCCGGCTTGATTGTTGAACGTTGCCAAACACGACATGATCGATTTCTTCCGGCTCGACGTTCGCCTTTTTCATCGCCTCCCGCGCCGCAATGGCCCCGAGATCGGTCGCGGAAATCTCACGAAACGAGCCGCAAAACTTGGCGAACGCCGTGCGCGCTCCTTCAAGCAGCACGATCTCTGTATGCATTTCCTTTTTCCTCCTTTACATCTGCATTTGTTTACAGCTGTGATGTCTACTTTCACGCCGCGCCCATTATTGCAGCTAGCGAAGCAGCGATTTGAATTGCTCCACGATCATTTCCCGTAAGGCTACTTTTTTGATTTTTCCGCTCGGCGTCACTGGCAGCTCTTCGACAAACACAACGCGATCCGGCACCTTGTAGTCCGCCACTTTGCCTTTGATATACGCTTTCATAGACTCCTCGTCTTCCACGCAGTCCGGCCGCAACTTGATGACAGCGCAAGAGATTTCCCCTAAAACGCTGTCCGGCAGTCCGATGATCGCCACTTCCATAACGCTCGGATGTTTGTAGAAAAGTTCCTCGATCTCCCGCGGATAAATGTTGTAGCCGCCCCGAATGATCATTTCCTTTTTGCGCCCGACAATCCGAACGTACCCGTTTTCGTCCATCGTCGCCAAATCTCCTGTGTAAAACCATCCTTCCTCGTCGATGACTTCCTTCGTTTTTTCCGGCATTCCGTAATACCCTTTCATTACGCCAAAGCTTCGGCAAGCCAGCTCCCCAACTTCGCCAGACTTCACCTCTTGACGGTTGTCATCAACGACCTTCACCTCGGCTCCGGGCGCCGCCTTTCCGACAGTTTCTGAGCGCACGTGATCGCTGTCGTCAAAACTGGTGATCGTGACCGTGGCGGACGTTTCCGTCAACCCGTACGAAATGACGATATCGCATCCCATTTGCGTGCGAATTTTCCTCACGACTTCCTCAGGGCACGGGGCGGCGGCGATAATGCCTGTGCGCAAGGAAGAGAGTTGATACCGGGTGAAATTCGGATGGTTCAACTCTAAGATGAACATGGTCGGAACGCCGTGGTGAATCGTCACTTTCTCTTGTTCAATCAACTTTAACGCTTCTTCCGCCTTATATTGCTCCATAAAGACGAGGCGTGCTCCAGACAACACGGCAGACAATATGGAAGGAACCATTCCGAATACGTGAAAAACCGGAACAGCCACTAAAAACACATCATCCTCTGTGCATTTCATCGCTTCCGCCGCGGCGTTCGCTGAATAGATGACGTTTTGATGCGTCAACATCGCCCCTTTTGGCTTTCCGGTTGTGCCCGACGTATACAAAATGGAAAACACATCTTCTGCAACATCGATGGCGACTGGCGGAACAGAGGGCGAACGTTTTCCTAATTCCATTAAGTCCTCAAACGAATAGTACCCTTTCTGCCAGAAGCGCACGGTAAAAATATATTTCAGCGAGCTGCCTGCAAACGGGTGCGAGGCAAATATGTCTAGATGACCGGACTCTCCCATGAGGAAAGCGGCTGTCGCTTTGGAGTTTTCCAGTATATACACCAACTCCTCTTCGCGATAGCGCGGATTGCAAGGGACAAGAATGGCGCCAAGACGGGCAAGACTGAAGTAAATCACTAAAAATTCATTCCAGTTCGGCAAACAAACAATCACTCGGTCCCCTTTTTGAATCCCTAATGACGCCAAAGCAGAAGCCATCTGTTCGACATCGTCGACCAATTCCTTATACGTCATGCGCCGATAGCCATCATAAGCCACCTCCTTACCCTCCGGAACCTGTTGAAAGGATCGGATTAACACTTCATGCACAGTGAAAGGTTTTCCTGTCATCCGCAGCACCCTTTCTTCGTTTTTCAAACAACTCAGCCTTGCTTCATGCCGCTTTTGTCTTCGTTGCGTCCAAAGCTATTTGCCGGCAAACACCGGCTTCCGTTTTTCGGCAAACGCACGCATTCCTTCTTTCCGGTCTTCGGTAGCGAAAGCGTTTCCGAAGCAGGCGGTTTCAATGATCAGGCCGGACTGCAAATCAACGTTGGCCCCCGTATTGACCGCTTCTTTGAGCATGCGCATGGCAATGGCCGGTTTTTGCGCCAATTTTTCAGCCCATTCTTTCGCTGTCGGCAAGAGTTCGTCAGGCGGGACGACTTTGTTCACCAAATGGATGGCAAGCGCCCGTTCGGCGTCGATCATTTCGCCGAAATAAAGCAGTTCTTTCGCCACCCCCTGGCCCACAATACGCTGCAACCGCTGCGTCCCGCCGCCGCCCGGGATGATGCCGAGGTTGATCTCCGGGAACGCAAACTTGGCGTTCTCCGAACAAATGCGCAAATCGCACACAAGTGCCAGTTCGCAGCCACCGCCGAGCGCCAGCCCATTCACGGCTGCGATCACTGGTTTGGATGCGCTTTCAATTTTAGAAAACGCCGCTCGCGAAATTTTGTTCATTTCCATCATTCCGGCCAAATCCAAATCCATCATTTCCCGAATATCGGCTCCAGCGACAAACGCTTTTTCCCCTGTTCCGGTAATGAGGATCGCCCCGACTTGCGAATTGGCATCAAGCTCATCGATGAGCGCAGATAACTCGCGAAACACTGTCGTATTCAACGGATTAAGCGGCGGGCGGTGGATGTACACAACCGCCACCCGATTGTCGATTTCATATTGCAAAAATTCGTAGTTCATAATTGATTCCCTCCTGAAGTCTGCTAGTATGTCGTGGGCAACATAGGGCAAAACATCGCTGCTCCGTGCTTATCGGACATCCTCGTAATCGTAAAATCCAGCTCCCGTTTTTCGGCCTAGCCTCCCTGCTCGGACAAGCTGTCTCAGCAATAAAGGCGCTGCAAATCGGTCATCCTTAAACTCTTGATAAAAATAATCCATGACGTGCAGGCCGATATCGACTCCGGCAAAATCTTGCAACGTAAACGGCCCCATCGGATAGTTCAAGCCGAGCGTCACCGCTTTGTCGATGTCTTCCATCGAAGCTACTCCCTCTTCAACGAGACGGATCGCTTCGATGAATTGCGGAATCATAATACGGTTGACGATGAATCCCGGGGAATCTTTCTTCACCTCAACCGGTTCTTTGTTCAGCTTTCGGGCCAGTTCTTTTGCCCGCTCGACTGTTTCATCACTTGTTTTGTATCCACGCACAACTTCAACGAGTTTCATCAACTGCGGAGGATTGAAGAAATGCATGCCGACGACTTGGCTTGGACGGTTGGTGACAGAAGCGATTTCTGTGATGGACATCGATGACGTGTTCGTCGCTAAAATAGCATGTTGCGGCGCAATGTTGTCCAACCGGGAGAAGACCTCTTTTTTTACATCCATATTTTCGATGACCGCTTCAATGACAACATCCACCTGCTTCATGTCATGCAAATCGGTCGACGCCTTCACCTTTTCGAGCGCTTCATGTTTTTGCTCGGCGGTCATTTTCCCTTTGGCGATGCTTTTGTCCATAAACGCTTCCATTCGCGAGCGCGCTTTTTGCAACATGTGCTCATCGATATCGACTAGTATCACGTCAAATCCCGATAAAGCGGCCAAGTTGGCAATGCCGCTTCCCATCGTGCCTGCTCCTACGACTCCGATCGTTGATGCCATTCGACAAGTCCTCCTTTATTTATTTTTTTGAATTTTCTATATTATCTTTGCTATTGATTATAAAGAAGGTGAAAATAAAAAAATACCTGCATCATGCAGGAAAACATGCTTATCTTTTCAGCATTTTGGCGGAAGGCAGACCGTATAAGTCGTATAATTTCAACGCCATCATCAAGTTGAACCGTTGCTCTGCACCCTGCAAAGAAAAACCGAGCATTTCTTCAATCTTTTCCAAACGATATTGAAGGGTGCTGCGGTGAATGTACAGCCTTTCAGCAGTTTCCGTTAAATGGCCGTTGCAATCAAGGAAGACGCGCACCGTTTGCAGCCAGTCGGCATTCCGCCCTGCGGAATGCCGGAGCAACGGACCAAGGTATTTGTCGACAAACAGTTTCGCGGCCTCTAATTCTTTTAAATGGTGCAATACCGTATACGCCCCGAGTTCGTCAAAAAACGCCACGCTTTTTCCGGGAAAATTGCGGATCATCACTTGCAGCGCCTGCATCGCCTGCCGGTAGGAAACATAATAATCTCCAATCGACGAGGCCTTTCCACCGATCCCTAAAAAGACACGGTACGACGCCTTCTCTTCGTTGACCCATCGGCTGATCCGCCGCTGCCATTCGCTCCAATATTTCTCCGGCTTCTTTCTTTCTCTTGCCGCTGGGGCGATCAAAATATATTGGTCTTCGACAGCTCCGTACAACAAGCTGGAGTCCTCGGCGGCAATCCGCACTTTCAGCCGGTTCCAGAGCGCCGTCTTCTCCGCATTTTGTTTGACTAAATCAACCGTCCCGTTCGATTCATCCATCTGCAAGTGCAACACAGCAAGCCGATGCTCTTCGAAAATGTTCCATTGAAATACATTGGCGTACTGGATGATGCTCTCTTCATCTTCGATTTCCGCGGCCAACAACTTATGCAAAAAACTGTCTTTCAGCTGTTCTTTTGTCTCAAACACGAGCTTTTGTTTCATAAATTGGATGGAAAAAATATTGCGGGCCAACTCGACGCCAAGGAGAAAAAAATCATCCATTTCGTTTGGCGATGCCTCAATGGCCAAATAGCCGACCGCATCTCCGCCATGATGAATCGGCCAAACTACAATCGACAAATCTGATAATCTGTCGAGCTGGATATGCCCACCCATACGGCTTTGCCCTGGCACTTGATTGAATGCCTGCTTCGCAATCTGTTGTAGCTGTTGCCCGTTCAGCCCTTTTAGTTCATGCGCGATCGGCCGCATGAAGCGGTCAAATACAACGACAGCCTTAGCAAACATTTGGCTTAACGTTTTCACAATGCCGTGAAAACCTTCATGCCGGATCGTCTCTTTCATCAACTTTTGTTGATATTGAAGCAAAAGGCGGAGGCGGTGGGTATGATCCCGCTCCTGCTGGTACAGCCGAACATTTTCCAGCATCACGGCCACGTAGTTCGCCAGCATGTCCAAGATCTCGGCATCTTCTTTTGTAAATGTCCCTTCGTTTTTCTGTTCGACGTGCAAGACGCCGATCGTTTTGAAGTTGACAACAAGCGGCACCGTTAACTCATCCCCGCCTGGTCTCTCCAAGAAGGGGAAATAATCGCTGACCCGATAGTTATTTTTCATCATCACTTGTTTCGGGCTAGCTACTTTGCCGTATAAAGGCGGATGAACAACGAAGCTGTTGTCCTCTTCCCGGTATAAATACATGCAGGCACCGCCCGCATTCGTCCCCTTGCCCGCCCGTTCAACGATTTTTTCGACAAACTGCTCAAGCGGCGTATCGAGCGAAAAGTGTTGAGCAAGCCACTCGAGACCGACCATTTTTCGCCGCTGCGTTTCCTTTTTCCGAGCGACCGTAATGGCCAGTGCGACATCTTCGCCAAAATCGTCAAACAGTTGCCTCGCCTCGGCCAGCAGCGAAACGTGGCGCCGAAAACCGATCATACAAATGCCGTATTCGTTTTCTTCATCTTTAATCGGAACGCTGAACCATGTTTTTATGCCATTTCTTCTCAATAAGTCAATCAATAGGCATGAGCACTCTTCATCCACCTCTTGAAACGTCGTACTCCCTTCAAACAACCTCGGCAAGCAGCTGGCTATCGCGATCGGCGGATGAGAAATCCCACGGCGGAAATCGCCTTGATACAATGTCGGAACGACATCATCCCCTTCCTTTAACACGATGGCGATCAAGTCGCATTCCAGCTCCGCCCGAAATGAATTCACCAAGTATTGCAGCGCTTCCCCTTCGGTGTCAAATTTCACAAGCTTCCTTGCTGTCGTGCGCAAATGGCTTTCAATTTTTTTCATCAGCTTTTGCCGCTTGCTTTCCTCCACAGCGCTTGCCCCCCTAGAAATGATGGATGCATCAAGGCTTTGGGCACTCTCGAGAATTTTTCTGGCGGCGCCGATTTCTCCTTGCCCCATGCCGCGAGCCAATGTCTAGATCGCCGCCGATACATAGAAAGGTTGTTATTAAGCGACGCGCTTAATAACAACCCCTCTTTCCCAGCGAGAAAACGACATCAGTTCATCTGCGTCTTTGCCGCCAGCGTCTTCGCCAGCTCGAGGAAAAAGTCGAGCGCCTCCGGATTGGCCATCGAGCCCGGGTTGACCGCCTTTTCGAGCGGGAAGCCAAGGAGCAGCTTCCGGATCGGAATCTCCATTTTCTTGCCGTTTAACGTTTTCGGAATTTGCTTCACTTCGTAAATTTCATCTGGAACAAAGCGCGGCGAAACGTGTTGCCGAATCGACTGGCGGATGCGCTCTTTCAACTCGTCATCAAGCACCGCACCCGGTTTGAGAACGACAAAGAGCGGCATGAACGATTGTTTGCCCATCATTTCCAAATCGATGATAAGGCTTTCAAGCACCTCATCGACGGCTTCGACCGCGCGGTAAATTTCACTCGTGCCCATGCGGACGCCGGCGCGGTTGATCGTCGAGTCGGAGCGGCCGTAAATGACGCAGCCGCCTTGTTCGTCAATTTTAATCCAGTCGCCGTGCTTCCAGACGCCCGGGTATGTGTCAAAATAGCTGTTCCGATACCGTTCGCCGTCCGGGTCGTTCCAGAAAAAGAGCGGCATCGACGGCATCGGCTTCGTGATGACGAGCTCGCCAACCTCGTTGACGAGCGGCTGGCCGTTTTCATCAAACGCCTGCACATCCGCGCCCAGCGCGCGGCACGAGAGGACGCCGGCGCGCACCGGCAAAATGGGGGAGCCCACGACAAACGCCGTACACACATCCGTTCCCCCGCTGCATGACGCTAGGCAAATGTTGTCTTTGACGTTTTCATACACCCAGGCAAACCCTTCAACCGTGAGCGGCGAACCGGTCGAAAGCACGGCCTTGAGCTTCGATAAGTCATATTGCTCTTTCGGCTTCAGGCCGAGCTTCATGCAGATGTTGATAAACGCCGCGCTCGTGCCAAAATGGGTGATGCCTGCTTTCTCCGCAAGATCCCATAAGACATTGCCATCCGGGTACGTCGGGCTGCCGTCATAAAGCACAATGGTCGAGCCGGCAAGCAACCCGCCGATCAAAAAGTTCCACATCATCCACCCGGTCGTTGTAAACCAGAAAAACGTGCTGTCTTTCGTCAAGTTTTCCGCAATCGTGAGCGCTTTCAAATGCTCAAGCAAAATGCCGCCATGCCCTTGGACGATCGGCTTCGGCAATCCGGTCGTGCCCGAGGAGTATAAAATCCAAAGCGGGTGATCAAATGGAACGTCTTCATAGACGAGCTCCGCTTTGTCCGCCACGACATCATCCCACAGCACGACGCCCTCATCCGGAGCTTCCATCTGCCCTCGCCAATACGGAAGCAGCACCGTCTTTTTCAATGACGGCAATTTGGTGCGCAATTCCGATACGACCGGCATTTTGTCAAACTCTTTGCCGTTGTATTGGCAGCCGTCAACCGCAAACAACACGGTCGGCTCGATTTGTGCGAACCGGTCGATGACGCTGCCAGCGCCAAAATCCGGCGAGCAGCTTGACCAAATGGCGCCGATCGAGGCGCAGGCCAAAAACGCCATCACTGTTTCCGGAATGTTCGGCATATAGGCGACGACGCGATCGCCGCGCTTCACTCCCATCGCTCGCAATGCTTTGGCGATCGCCGCCGTTTTTTCGGTCAGCTCCTGCCATGACACTTCCCGGTACGGCACGCGTTCCGAGCGGAAAACGATGGCCGGGCGGTCAGCGCGCGCATGCCGGAAAATATGTTTCGCATAGTTGAGCGTGGCGCCTGGAAACCATTCCGCCCCCGGCATCTTCCGTTCACGCAGCACACATTCATACGGCGTCGCCGCCTGCACGCCGCCATATTCCCAAACCGTTTCCCAAAATTCTTCAAGATGTTCAACCGACCATGTCCATAGCTCGCGATACGAGTCAAATGACAGCCCCTTTTTCTCTTTCAGCCAGTCCATATACCGCCGAATGTTCGATTGCCGGATTTGCTCCTCCGTCGGCTGCCAAAGAATAGTTCCTTCCGTAATCGCTTTCATTTCATCGTGCGTCACTAGACGCCGTCACCGCCTTTCTGCCGATAATTTATTCAGACTATTCATATGATAACATGATTTTTGATTGTTTTGAATGGTTGTTGATTCGACAACTCTGTCAGAAAACGATGAAACAAATTCGTTGACAACAGCAAGACAAATGGAATATGATAAACACAAAAGTTGGTCTAAGTAAAAAAAATGTCTTTTATAAAAAATATTAAACGGAGGGAAACTTTTATGGCACAAGGAAAACGTTGCCGCCTCTCCGATATGAAACCGGGCGATCGATTTCGCATCGAAAAGGTTGATGTTCCTGATCCTATGTTAAAAAGGCGGTTGCTTGATTTAGGATTTGTGCCCGGCGGGGAAGTGAAGGTCGGACCAAGAAGCCCGCTTGGCGACCCGACCGCCTATCGCGTTTGTGGAACGACGATCGCATTAAGGAAAGAAGAAAGTGACTATATTTACGGGGAGAAGATCCGCCATGACTGATATGACATATACGATTGCCTTAATGGGAAATCCGAACACCGGAAAAAGCACGTTGTTTAACGTTTTAACGGGCCTGCGCCAGCATACCGGCAACTGGCCGGGAAAAACGGTCACCCATGCGGAAGGGGAGTTCACTTACCGCGGCGCAACGTACCGCCTCGTCGATTTGCCGGGAACGTACTCGCTTTATTCCAACTCCGCCGATGAAGAAGTGGCACGCGATTTTCTTCTGTTTGAACGGCCCGATATGACGATCGTCGTCGTTGACGCAACTGCGCTCGAGCGCAATTTAAATTTGGCGCTGCAAGTGTTGGAAATGACCGGCCGCGTCATTGTCGCCGTCAACTTGATCGATGAAGCGAAAAAGAAAGGCATTCACATCAACACAAAAAAATTGGCGGCCAAACTCGGCGTGCCGGTCGTGCCGATCTCGGCCCGCAACCGGGAAGGAATCGATGCGCTGCTTGACACGGTCGATGCCATGGCACACGGCCGCATCAACACCACCCCGCTTTCCATCCAGTACAGCCCGGACATCGAACGAGGAATTGCCAAACTTCTTCCACTCGTCAAGGACATCATGGGGGACACGTATCCGGCTCGTTGGATCGCCCTTCGTCTCCTTGACGGCGATGCATCGCTGCTTCAAGCGCTGAAACAGCCGCCGCAACTGTTGATCAAGGAGGGGAACGCGTATGCTTGCTGCGGATCAGTCAAATCGGTTTGACCGCTTAATGGAAGAAGCGGCGTCACTGGCGCCGGACAATACGCGTGAACAAATCGTCACCGCCATCTTTCAAACATCCGCCGCACTTTGCCAGGAATGTGTCACCCATAAAAACAGCGTGAAACGCGACCGAACGGAACAAATTGACCGGATCGTCACATCGAAGCGGTGGGGATTTGTGATCATGCTGGCGCTGCTCGCCGCTGTCCTGTACGTGACCATCGCCGGAGCCAACGTCTTTTCGGATTCGCTCGCACGCTTGTTCGGAACGATCGAAACGTATCTCACTATGGCCTTTCAAGCGATTCACGCCCCCGGCTGGCTGCACGGCCTCATCGTGCTTGGTCTATACCGCGGCACGGCTTGGGTTGTCAGCGTGATGCTGCCGCCGATGGCGATTTTCTTTCCGGTATTCGCTTTGCTTGAAAACTACGGCTACTTGCCGCGTGTCGCCTTTAACATGGATCGCTTGTTTAAAAAAGCGGGGGCGCATGGCAAACAATCACTGACGATGGCCATGGGCTTCGGCTGCAACGCGGCGGCCATCATGTCGACGCGCATTATCGAATCACCGCGCGAACGAATGCTGGCCATTTTGACCAACAACTTCGTCCCTTGCAACGGACGCTGGCCGACGCTGATCCTGCTTTCTTCCTTATTTATGGCAGCAGGCTATACAGGCGGATGGAAAACGTTCGTTACAGCGGGCGTGGTCGTTGCCATGGTGTTGTTTGGCATCGTCGTCACCTTGACCGTCTCATGGGCTCTATCCAAGACAGCCTTGCGCGGCATTCCCACCCATTACACCTTGGAACTGCCGCCCTATCGGCGCCCGAAAATCATCGAAACGATCATCCGAGCGACGTTAGACAAATCGTTATACGTTCTGAAACGGGCAGTCACCGTCGCGGCGCCAGCCGGCATTCTGACATGGGGGCTCGGCAACGTTCACGTGGGAGATACGACCGTGCTGGCGTATTTGGCCGGCTGGCTTGACCCATTTGCCAAAGCATTGGGATTGGATGGCTACATTTTGATGGCGTTCATTTTAGGCTTGCCAGCCAATGAAATTGTCGTGCCGACGTTGCTGATGGGCTATTTATCCGCGGGGGCGCTCACTGAAGTCGATGGCCTGCATTCTCTAAAACAAATTTTGCTCGACCACGGCTGGACGTGGCTCACCGCCCTCAATATGATGCTGTTTTCCCTGCTTCACTACCCGTGCGGCACGACGCTCGTCAACATTTACAAAGAAACGAAAAGCGCGAAATGGACATTCGTCGCCTTTGCCTTGCCGACGGCGATTGCCATGGCGGTCACCTTTACGACCGCGCAGCTGGCGAGATGGCTGGGGCTTATTTGATCTCTTTTCGAGACTGGCTTAACAGGCTGTCCCGCCCCGAACTTTCTCCTCTCTCATCTTCTGTTTCAAGGGGAGAGGGTTTCTCAGTAAAGTAAGTAGTGCTGACATATATTGCGCGATAAAAGAAGGATGTCCCGCTTTTTTGAGGACATCCTTCATTTTTGGCATTGATGTTCTTTGCCAACACCTGCAGATCATACAGAGCCTACTTGACAGTTTTCGAACATTCCGGCCGTAAAACTTATAACTGTTGCGCTCACCCTTTGCCTCATAAAAACCTGGTCGGCGTAGAGGCTCAACTTTTTCGAGGTGTTTCCATCCGATGGGCAAACAACGATTCCTATGCTGGTTGTAGGGTGCCCAGCGCTGTCTTTCAGCAATTCCATGCTGCTCTCTGCTTCCTGCTGAAAAACTCACCTAATTATTCATATCGAAAATTCTTCTCTGCACTTCATGAAATTTCAGTTTCGAAATATATGCGACTTTCTCACTATCGAAAAAATGAGCTAAATACGTTTCGCCAACCTGCGTAATTTTTACTATTTTTTTTAAATTGATAATATAAGAGCGGTGAGTCTTAAAAAAACAATCGTCCAGCTCCCTTTCAATTTCGTTCAGCGTCTCCGTTGTTTCATATTGCTCATTTGCCGTATGAATGACCGTTTTTCTGCTTTCCTTTTCCACGAATAAAATGTCTTCCATCGGCAGCAGAACAATAGAGTGTTTCGATCGGATTCCAAGCCTTTTGCTCGGCTGTTTCGCTTTTACAGCGGCGCATTGCTTGGCCATTTCAATCAGTTTGCGGGCCTTTTCCAACGCATAGAAGAGACGCGTTCGCTCAATCGGTTTCACGATATAATCCGTAGCGGACACTTCAAAAGCCTCTACGGCAAATTCATCGTATCCAGTAATAAAAATCACCTGGATGGAAGGAAAAATATTCCTGCATATTTTGACCGCCTCCATGCCATCGAGCCCAGGCATATTGATATCGACCAATACAATATCCGGCTGTTCTTGGAGCACAAGTTGCAAAAACTCCTCTCCGCTTGTCGCCTCAGCCACAACGTCGTAATTGGGGAATAAGCGGATAAAATGCCGCAAAATCGTTCTTGAAGACGCATCATCATCAGCAATCACGATTTTTAAATCATTCATTGCTTCCTTCCCTTCTTTCTATCCTCCTATTCCAACTAGTGATCTCTCGATTAACAGAACATTTATATCCCCCTCAACTTTTTTCGTCCAAAATGATTTGACCGTTCTCATCTAACACGGCCTCAATTTGGCGATGTTCTTTTTGGAACGTATAGGCTGTTTTTCCAATTTGGACAATCGTCCCTTCTTTTACGACACCGAATTTCACCGTTTGGCCATGCGGCACTACAATGCGTGTAACAACCCCGGAATCTGAACCTGCTTCTTGAATAAACGCTCCTTTTCGGGCATAAGCGCGACCGCCGCGCATGGTCCCTTTTATATCTAGAAAACCATCGGAATGAATGGTGCAGTTATAGCACCCTTGGCCAAAAACGGTTACACTGCCGCTGCAGTAGATCGTGCTATTCAACGCGTAGGCCATCTCGATATAACTGTCTCTGCCATTTGTGTCCGCATATTGTTTCGTTGTTGCCTTTATGTCCTCAAGCAGCTTGTCGAGCTGTTCAAGGGAATGGAATTCGTTCGGGATGCTCGAGAAAAAACATAGTTGAAACCGCTCAGCCAAATTGAGCCAAACCGGGTGAAGCTGCTGGCGGCCGCTTTTCTTGACCGCTTCGATATACTTTTGTCCTGTCACAGCCAAAGAACGGAATTTATGATCCATTAAAAGCTTAATCAATGGGAACAGTCCGTTCTGTTTCCAATCTGTCCTTTTAAACGCTGGAGAACTTACTAACTGTTTTATAGACGAAATCATTTTTTCAACATATCCTTCAATTGTCATTAACAAATGTGCGAGCTCGAAAGCCAGTATATGGCCCGTTCCCGCCGAGATGACGCTTCCAATGACATTTTGTCTGATAAAGACAGCTTGTTTTGACGTAATCGTCGCTCGAGTGACATTTTGGAATATCGTAATATTGCCCTCCGCCTCGACGCTCATTCCGTCTTCGACGCTGCCGGTAATGTCGACGTCGCCATGAAACCGAATATTGCCTGAACTCAAATCGACGTCGCCTTGATGAGTAAGCTTGTCCATCATAAATATATGCACATCGAGTCCTTGTTGCCGAAAAACCGGCCGCCCGCTAGCCAACGCTACAATTTTCGTCCCATTTTCAATTGCTGTTACACCTTTTCCTAAATGGACAGCCACCGGGTGAACAGGTTTAGGCGGAATCGGCTCATTCGTCACCGTCACGCCCGGAACGCCCGGGATCGGAGGATGAACGATCGCGATGACTTGTCCCGGATGAACGGAAGGAATATTGTTTACTTCGCGGAAATCAACGGTGCCGTCTTCCCGCAGTTTCGGCCCCGCCTGTTTACTGTCCAAATTGACCGTTAACTCCACCCAACCGTTTTTTCCTTCCTGCGGTTTCACCCCTCTAGCGATGACAAAATCGCCCGGTTTTGTCGCCTTCGCTGCTTCAGCCATCGCGGTAAAATCAAATCCTTGAACAATATTCAGCGATTTTAGTTTTTGCAAAACTGACTGGTACTCAAGTGTATTTTGTATTTCAATATGCTGTTCGGCTTTTAACTCAATATGGTAATCAGGGGAGGCATCTTTAATTTGAAACCGCTTTTTCATCCCCGGCTCTATGTGCAAAATGGCGTGCAACTTGTCTTCATCAAGGACAATATCCCATTTCGTTTCGACCGTTTCCTCTGTAGTTTGTATTTCTAATTGGTCGCCTTCAGTGACAACCGTCGTTCCAGCCACTGGATGTCCGTTTTTTAACAGCAGAACACCTTGCCCTACAGTAATAGTAGGATAGCATAACGGCGATGAACGATAAAAAATTTTCCCTCCCCGCACCCATGCTTTTCCACTCAAATGATCTTCCGCTGCTTCGATCTGCGCCTCATTCGCATTTGTTGAACCGAATTTCTCTTCTTTGACAGCGCCTGATGATTCTGTTTGCCTTTCTATCTTCGTTAGTTTGACAATGGCTGGTTTGGAACCGATGAACCAAATTCTTCTAGTTTCCTTTTGGATGATTTCAACATGCACCTCTTCGCGTTTGCTTTGCAAAATCGCCAAGCCGACGTGAATGGCCTCATCGATGTTTTTTCCTTTAGAAATGATCATTTTCCCCATCGCCGCTTCCCCCTTGGCAGCAGCTATTTTTCCTAATGCACTCAAAAGCCATATCCTGCGCCAAATCCAACGAAGCCGTGGATTTTTCCGTCATTCACGATTGGGTGGCCCCGTTGTACACGGACAAAACCGGCCGTCCGGCAGCCGACCCGGAACGGTTTCTTCATTGAAATGACGAAAGAAGCTTTTTAATTTAAAAAGTTTCGCCACCATCCACCTTCATGTTCACGATGATGCCGGCGAGCAGGTTGACCGGTCCTTTCACCGTCACGTCAAGCCGGTAGTCATGGCCTTGTCCGTTCGGATTGCTTCATAAACCAAAAACGGCTTTATTTTTTCCGCACTCCAATCCTCGATCCATAACGGTGTGTCGCCGAAACCGCAATTGCACGTGTTAAGTATGTTTATACACCTGCCAGTATCGATCTTTCGCTTATGTTAACTTACCCGGTTTTCCTAAAAGATACCCTTGCGCTGCCGGCACTCTCAAAAGCTTCGCTTGGGCGAGATCCACTTCTTCCTCAATTCCCTCTAAAACGAGCACCATTTTGCGGCCGCAGTAGCTTGCCAACAAGCTGACCATTTTTTGTTTTTCTTCATTGGCTGCCAGCCCTTGGGCAAAGTACCGATCCAACTTCACATAATCAGGCTGCAATTCAATAATTTTTTGCAAGGTCGATGCCCCTTTGCCAACATCGTCAATAGCAATGTAAAAACCATACCCTCTCATCAACTCTATAGCTGCTGTTAACTCTCCATCCTTCCATATACCCTCTTCTTCTTTTGTTTCGTTCAATTCGAACACAATTCGGTTTTCAATATACGGAAAGCGTTCAACTACTCTTTTCAAAAACGGTTTAAATTCATGATGCAAAATAGTGGAGGGATATACATTTAAAAAAAGCAGCCTTCCCTTATTCTCCAAAAAAGGAAACTGAAAGATGGAACTTTCCAGCAGTGCGAAATCCAGTTCGTATAAACATCCTTCCTCCCGAGCCTTTTGAAAGAGATGCTCAACGTTATTGATCCCGTTTACCCGCAACAGCGATTCATATCCAAAGATGCTCCAGTTAAACAAGTCCCACAGCGGCTGGTACACATGTTCAAACTGTTGTTTGTCGATCATTTTTCGGATGGAGACTAAAGTCACATTTTCACTATCCTTTCATAGGATATTCGTCCTGCATCATACTAGTCGACGAACATGAAAATTCGCCTAATGCCTTTCGTTTAGCTTTCAATATAACCTTTTTCCATGCATCTGTCTAACTTCGTTCACGCACATCAAGCATCTATACAGCCCTTATAAACACATAAAAGGACATATTAGACCTTTTTTTCGACTTTTTACGACATGTTCAACTCTCGTTTCTGTTATTTCTTGTCATAAAATGCAAAAACGCTCCTTACTTATGAGGGCGCTTTTCCTCCCATATTTTTATTAGTTTTTCAAGAAACTCGTTTACCTCCAACGGTTTTGTCATGTAATCCGTAAATCCTGCTTTTAAAGCCCTTTCAATCTCTTTTGGTACCGCATTGGCACTGAGCGCAATCATCGGAATATGCTTTGTTCGTTCATCGCTTTGCAACATTTCCAACACCGTATATCCGCTTATATCTGGGAGATGAATATCGATGAGAATTAAATCAAACCAGCCACTGATAGCCTTTTGCAAGCCTTCACCGCCATTGCGGGCAAACGTTAACAAAAGATTGGGAAACGGCTTCAATATATGTTCCAACAGTTTCAAGTTGGATATATGATCTTCGATGTATAAAATTTTTTTGTTTCCGAGCTTCAATAACCGCTCCTGATTCACCGGTTTGTTTTGTGATGAATGCGGACAGCCGTGAAAATAACTGACAGCCGGAAGGCTGAACGAAAAGTCGCTTCCCTCGCCCAGCTTGCTCTTTACCTCAATTGCGCCGCCTAAGAGGAGGATAATCTGCTTGACAAAAGCGAGCCCAATTCCATTGCCGTCGACATGAGTGCCTTTTATGCGATAAAATGGTTCAAAGATATTTTCTTTTTCTTCATCCGGGATGCCTATCCCATTATCTTTTACATGTATAACCACTTTTTCCTGATCATATTTCCCTTCAATAAGGACAGTACCGCCATCACGATTGTATTTAATGGCATTGTCAAGCAAGTTTAATAACACTTGTCTCACTCTCGTCGCATCTGTGTATAAATACACTTGTTCACTAAAGCTCGATCGATCTTGAATGTCGATGTTTTTCTTATTGGCTAACGGTTCGACTAATTTAATGCTTTCTTTAATAATGTCGTCCGGATGGACTACATCATAAGTTAAGGGCAACCTTCCTGTTTCGATCCTTGCCAAGTCTAACATTTCGTTGATTAAATTTAGCAAATGGCGGGCACCTCCCAATATTTCTTGCACAAACTCCCGCTGCCGGCCGTTTAAGGAAGGATCCATCTCCAACAATTGGGCGAACCCTAGCACTCCGTTCAATGGCGTACGAATTTCGTGGCTCATGCGTGAAATTAAATTGGATTTCGCCTGGTTGGCCTTTTCTGCCTCCTCTTTTGCCCGCCTCATTTCTTGTTCCATCATTTTCCTTTCTGTAATATCAATCGCCGAGCCGACAACCTCAATCACTTTGCCATTCTTTTTTATAGGACGCAAACTGGCTAAATAGTCAATTCCATTGATATTCCCTTCATAGTACAACGCTTCTCCCGTTTCCCACGCATGCCGGTAATATAGTTCTTTCTGGTCAGCGATCTGCTTTGGCAAAAAATCATGCAATGTCTTGCCCATCACCTGTTTCGGATCGATTCCCAAACTATAGAGCAGCTCCCCGCCGCATAACGTATGGACGAACCTCTCCCCCCTTTTCGTGAATTTAAAGATCATTCCTTGTTGCTGACAAATGGCGTTCCATAAATCCCGTTGCATTTTCTTTATGCGTGCCTGATATTTTGCAAGCTCTGTCACATCTCTTCCAACCATAAACAATCCGATGACGTTTTTTTCCTCCATTATCGGGATAAAAGTAAACTCCGCAACAATCTGTTCTTTTCGGGCCGTTTTCACTGAAGTTGATAGAAAGCAAGATTGGCCTCCTTCCACCTTTCTTAAGCATTTATCGATTTTTTCATGATCACCTTCGTAAAATAGGTCGTATAAACTGGTCAATGACGCTTCTTGTCGGGCCTGCAGGATCTCCATCGCCTTTGGACTGATGCTGATAATTCCTCCGTTGAGATCGGCAGAAAGAACAAAATGTGGAGTGTAGTCCATTAAACATTTATAATGGGTCTCGGTGAGTTTCTTTTGCCGCAAGGCTTCCCGTCGCTCAAGATAGGCGACCGCGTTGGCCATGACCAATATGGCGATCGTAATAAAAGCGAGGATGTAGGCTAAACTATCAGCTGGGATCACGGATGCCGATTCCGTTCGTATGAGTTCCTGACTTTTAGGCGCTTGGAACCATGCCCCCTTCATCGCTGTATAATACATCGCTGCGATTCCGCTCCCTATGACAACGGAACTGACTATCTTTTTTAAAGGCCGATCATTCCTCGCTTGGCAGGCAACCAAAAGAATAAACAGTGCCAAAAACGAGATAAAAAATGAAATGATGAGCGACAGACAAACAAAAAGCGGACGATGATGCATAGACACCTCCGTTTTCGCAGCCGCAATCCCGACATAATGGAGCCAGCTAATAGCAACTCCCATCAGGCCGCTGCCCAAGACAAAATGGAAAATTTTCTTCCCGCTGCAACAAACGAAGTATAAGGCGAGGAACGTCCATAATACGGCCAATAGAAACGATAAAACAGTTGGAACTACTTTGTAGTCTACAGGGGAATATAGGCGATAGCCGAGTGTGGCTGTAAAATGCATGGACCAAATTCCTAAACCGATGATCATGGTTCCCATGAATACCCAAATGACTTTCCCATTGTCGTTGCTGGCGGCTTTCGCTGAAATATTCAAAGATAAGTAGGAAAAAACAACGGCAATCATTACAGAGATGACAACCAGCTGTGAATCGTGATATCCTGTAATCCCCATAATAATACCTCCCCATTTGTTAAAACTAAAGATAACACAGTCAATCATACAAAAATGCACCATTGTTGTTAACATATGGAGTCAGCCATCCAACATTGTTGCGATTGATCGTTATGACTTATAGTTTAGAAGCTGTTGTTTCACAAATAAAAAAGACGGGCAGCGGTCAATCGCCCGTCCTTCCTGTTTTAGTCAATTATTCAGCGCTATACTTCTCTTACTTCCTCAATATGTGACACATCTCCTTCAACGGCCACGTGAAACGTCCCACCATTCACCTCAACGATCGTCACACTTGTGCCGTACATATACGGCGGCGCCCAAAGTTGCTCAAGCGGCATCCCTTTAAATGCCGCCACGAGTGTTTTCAGCACGACGCCGTGGGTGACGATCAAGACGGTCTCCCCCTCATGCCGCTCGATGATGCGCCGCACCGCTTCAAGCGCTCGCTGCTGCACGTCACAAAACCGCTCGCCTCGCCTTGGAGCGTACAGATGGGGCGCGTTCCAAAAATAGTCGAACGCAACCGGATCCATTTGCCGAATCTCGTCATGCGTCTTTCCTTCCCAATCGCCAAGTTGAATCTCACGCAGCCGCTCGTCTTGATAAATCGGAATGAGCCGATCGCCGCGGACAAGTTCCGCCGTCTCAAGCGCCCGACCGCTTGTGCTCGCATAAATCGCCGCCAACTCGACCGCTTCGAGCCGTTTCCCAAGCCGCATGGCGTCTTGCCGCCCTTTTTCCGTGAGCGGCGAGTCTTGCCAACCTTGCATTCTCTTTTCGACGTTCCACTTCGTTTCCCCATGTCTTGTCAAATACAATGTTGTCATCATGTCTTCCCTCGTTTCTCCTCTCTATCCATCTATCGATCATTCAACAGCCGACTCAAACCTTGGCAACTGTTTCCTTATCTAGCAATCGAAGCCCCCGAATCATGCTCCTCTCCCCTTCCGTCAGCCAAAAAAGCGGCCGAGCTGGGCCGCCTGCTTGTTAATGGATGATTTCTTCCATCGCCTCTTGCAACGAATGAAAGCCTTTTTTCTCCTGACCGTCTTTTCGAACCGTCCACTCTTGTTTCTCAAGTGCGAGTTCACCGCGTTCGTTTTTCACAAACGGCATATGAATGGTGATCATCTCATCGTCTTTGTTGATCGTATAGCCGATGTAGCAACGGTTTCCTTCTCCGCTCTCTTCGAAAATGCCGACTTGATCAAGGCTATACGCCTCCATCATCGGCTCGAGCGTGTCGATGAACTCCCCGATAATGACGCTTCGCGGCGCAAATTCCATTATTTTTCCTCCTCTTGCCTAATCATCAAGTGTAGTTTGCGGCAAGCAGAGGAAACTCATGAGTGGAAATGACCGACTTATGACGAGGGCCCATTGCAGGCCTTGCAGTTGTGCTCCTCAAGCCATTGCTCCAGCTTTTCTGCTTCGAGCGAGCGGCTGAAGTAAAACCCTTGCGCATAGTCGCAATGCATTTGCGAAAGAAGCGACACCTGCGATTCGGTCTCCACTCCTTCGGCCAATACTTCAATATCCAAGCTTTTTGCTAAATGAATGATCGTATCAACGATCGTTGCATCTTTCGAATTTTCCGCAATGCCTTGAACAAAACTGCGATCGATTTTCAACAGCGACACCGGCAAATTGCGGATGTACGCAAGCGAGGAAAAGCCGGTGCCGAAATCGTCGATCGCCGCCTGCACGCCGAGCCGCTGAAGCTCGGTTAAAATGTGCCGCCCTGTCTCAATGTTTTCCATCAGCCCGCTTTCGGTCACTTCCAAAATGATCCGATCGGGCGAAAGCCCCGTTTCCCGCAAAATGCGCTTCACATGTTCAACAAGCTCCGGCCGGTTGAGCAAAAACGGCGACAAGTTGACCGCCAGCTTCAAGCCGGGAAACTTTCTTTCCCATTCTTTCACTTGGCGGCACGCCTGTTCAAGCACCCATAACGTAATTTCAAAAATAAAGCCGTTTTCCTCCGCCAATGGAATGAAATCAAGCGGCGGAATCTCACCGAGCGACGGATGACGCCAGCGCAAAAGCGCCTCAACCCCCATCGCCTGTCCTTTCGCGAGCTGCACTTTCGGCTGGTAGCATAAATACAACTGTCCGCGCATAATGGCAAACGGCAAATCCTGTTCGATCATGGCCTGCCGGTGTTCGGTCGGCCGGTAAAAGGCATAGCCGTTCCGCCCCCGCTCTTTCACTTCGTACAACGCTTGATCGGCATATTTCATCACTTGCTCGATCCGATCGCTGTCTTTCGGAAAAAAGGCAATGCCGATCGACAATGTTGACTGGATGAGCTGTTTTTCGTAATAAAACGGCTCGTGAAACGAACTGACAAGCTGTTCCGCCAAGGCAGTCATCTCTGTTTTCGTTATGTTCGGCAGCAACAGAACGAACTCATCGCCGCCGATGCGAGCGAAAAAATCGCCTTGGCGCAACACTCGCTCGACGCGCTTGACCGCCTCGCGCAAAAAGTAATCGCCGGCTTGATGGGAAAAATGATCATTGATCCACTTGAATTTGTCAAAATCTAAATAACAAAGGGCAAACGGCGTCTGGCTCGCAATCAGCTCATGAATGTGCCGCTCGAAATAGCTGCGGTTGGCGATGCCCGTGAGCGAATCGAAATAGGCAAGTTGGCGCAGCTTTTCTTCGTACCGCTTCCGCTCGCTGATGTTTTTCACTGTCACAATGACGCAATCGAGCGTCCCCGCCTCATCGATGATCGCCTTCCCTTGCGCCTCCATCCAAACCCATTCGCCTTTCTCGCCTTGCTTGCGAAATTCGGCGGATTGCGTCTCGTATGTATCGTACAGCTCGGCCAATTTTTGCGCCACGACCGGGACGTCATCAGGGTGGATCAACGTCAGCACCTCATCGTATGATATCGGGAGGCGCTTAGCTGTTTTCCGCTTCCATGCCGGCGGGATGTACGACAATTCGCGGTCGCGGGAAAAAATCAAGACATAATCATTCGAATGCTCGACAATTAGTTGCAGGCGCCGTTCCGCTTCAGCAAGCCGCTCTTGCAGGCCGCTCTCCTCCGCTTGGCGGCGAAGGACGCATAAGACAGCTGCCGCCTGTCCGTTTTCGTCAATGATCGGCGACACCCCCGCGACCAATAAGCCGCCAAGCAACTCCCAGCGAAAGGCAGCCGGGCGCTGTTTCACCCGTTCAGCCAACGCCCGTCCTTCGACGGACAGCGTCCTCTGTTCTTCTTCACTCAGCGCCAAGCCGACAAAAGCCGGATTGTTGTAAATGATCACGCCTTGCAAATTCAAGATGACTACTGCTTCTGTGAAGTGATGGAAAAAGACTGTATACTGATCCATGCAATTGTTACCTCGCCATTTTACCAAAATAAGCGATGTTCACACTTCCATTTTCACGAAAATCCCAGCAAAAATCAACAAATTTCGCAAATATTTTGCCAAAAACATGAAACGACCCGCTCTTTCAAAACTTAAACGTCGCCAAACAAGGGAACGTATACAAAGTGAACGACACGATTTGGAACACCGCCGGCGGGGGCTTGCCGCCTACTTGATGTTGGGTGACATGGAGAAGTATTTCTTGCAAGGGCAATAATGCAATCATAAAGCTGTACAAAAGGCGTGCCAGACGCGCACCCTTTGTACAGCTTTTCTTGTGGGGCAAAATATGCCGCAAAGCCGTTGAGAAGCTGAATGAGCCTCTGCTTGGCAGCGCTATCTATTGTAAAGAATTCGGAATCCATAACACCATTTGCGGCCAATACGTGATGATCAATAATACCGCGATCGAAACCGCCAAAAACGGCAAAATAGCTTTTGTCAACAGCTCCAACTTCACATTCCCCAGCGCTGAGGCGATATATAACCCTGCTCCTACTGGAGGAGTAAGCAAACCGATCGTCAAGTTAATGCAAATGATGATGCCAAAATGAATTGGATCGATGCCGTAGCTTGCCAACAACGGAGCGAATACCGGCACTAAAATGATTAACGCCGCAATTCCATCCATAAACATTCCTACAATTAAAAGGAAGATATTCACAATGAATAGAAACACCCATGGGTTATCCGTCAACGACATCATCCAGGAGGCGATAGACTGCGGAATTTGTTCAAACGAAAGCATCCAGCCGAACAAATTCGCCATGGCAATCAACATCGTAATCGTTGCCGTGGACACAGCCGTATTGATCATGATGGAAGGGATGTCTTTCCACTTTAATTCCTTATACGCCAGTCCGACGATGAGCGCGACAACGCAAGCGATCGCTGCCGATTCGGTCGGCGTGAACGCTCCGCTCAAAATCCCGGCAATAATAATGACTGGGACAAGCAAGGCCGGAATGACGTTGAAAAACGATTTCACCATCACAGTAAACGGCGCCCGTTTGTGTGTCGGCCACTGTTGTTTAAATCCGACATACGCGATTAAAAGGGCAAAAGCCAGTCCGAGCAAAATTCCAGGCATAATGCCGGCCAAAAACATTTTGCCAATCGAAGCCCCAGATGACACCCCATAAATAATAAACAGCATGCTTGGCGGGATAATCGGCCCTAACAACCCGGCCGCCGCTGTTGTCGACGCGCTAAACTCCCGGGAATACCCTTCTTTCTCCATCGAAGGGACCATCACTCTGCTCATCATGGCGATTTGAGCGGTGGCCGAACCAATGATGGAGGCTAGCAGCATATTGGAAATAACATTGACATAAGCTAATCCGCCGCGGAAATGGCCGACCAGCGTTTTGGAAAAATCAATCAGCCGTTTTGTAATCCCGCCGGAATTCATCAATTCGCCAGCCATCATAAACAACGGAATGGCCAGCAACCCATAGTTCTCAAGCCCGGAATACAAACGTTGCGGGGCGGTCGATAATAACCCTTCGTTTCCTGACAAAAGGATATATATGATCGTTGTGATTCCTAATACGAACGAAATGGGGACTTGCAACAGCAATAAGAGAATAAACAGCATCGATGCTGTGATCATTTCTATACTTCCCCCTTCCTTTGCAAACCATGATTCAACAACAAGTCAAGCGAATGGACAATCATAAATAAAAAACTAACGGGCACGCTTAAATATGGGATGATCATCGGCAACCGCATAGCATTTGAATACTGCAACATAATCGTTGGCGACGAAATCCATTTGAACGCCAAATAGAAAATATAAAGAACAAAAACAAATACAATGAAAAAACTAAGTCCTAGCAGCCAGATTTTGGCCTTCCCTTGCAGCTTGTCCATGACGATTGTAATGGCCGCATATTCTTTTCTTTTCAAACTCATGCTGCCGCCGATAAACGTCAGCCATACGAGCGAGAAAATCGAAACTTCTTCCGCCCACGTTAACGGTGAACTCAGCACATACCTATAAACTACCCCTAATGACAATGAAACAAGCATGATCACACATAAAATGACGGCCAACACTTTTTCAATCACGTAAATGCCATTGCTCAATCGATGAACCCATTTCATTGTTGCCCCTCCTGCTAAAGGCTGAAGATGAAGATATAGTTTCCAAATGACAACCAAAGTAGGGATTTCTAGTTGAAAAGAAATCCCTACTTTCCCCTGCTTTCCTCATTTTTTCTGTAAAGCTTCCTCTAAAAATTTTTTAATAACCGGCGATTCGTGTGCGTATTTCTCTTGTATCTCCTTAGCCACCTTTTCAAAATCGCCTAGTTGCTCAAGTTGTTGAACTTGCACACCTGCTGATTTTAACGTTTCTAAATTTTTCGTTTCTCTTGCAATCGCTTCTTTGACTCCCCAATCGCATGCCGTCTTGAGCGCTTTTTTGATGATCTCTTGATCTTCCGGAGAGAGGCTGTCAAACTTTTGTTTGCTCATGACGACAACTGCAGGAAATGTCATATGATTCGTGATCGTTAAATATTTCGCGTTTTCATAATATTTCTCTGTTACTAAAGCATCCAAATCAATGTCCACTCCATCAATGACCCCGGTTTGTAAAGAGGTGTACACTTCAGATAGCGGCATGGCGGTCGGTCCAGCGCCGATTTCCTTCCAAAAATCTTGCATCACCGGGCTGCCGATAATCCGGACTTTCTTTCCTTTTACATCATTAGGTGAATTGACAAAACCATCCTTCATCAAAACATGGCGATTTCCGGCGAAAATAAAGTCAAAACCGATTAACCCTTGCGATTTCAATTCTTCTAGCATTTCGCCAGCAACAGTCGAATTTCTCATTTTAGAAGCTTCTTCTAAATTCGGAAACACAAACGGCATAAACCAAGCATTGAGCGATTGTTGTCGTGTGCTCATATAGGCATTCGTCAAAAATCCGAAATCCAATGAGCCGGTCTCTAGTTGTTGTACCATATCCTTCTCTTGTCCTAATTGAGAGGCCGGATAAATTTGCAGCTTCATTCTCCCATTTGACAGCTTTTCCAGCTCTTCGCCAAATTTCAATGCCGTCTGATGCCAAACGTGCGATTCCTGCGTCACATGCCCAAGCTTAAACACATACGTTGCTTCTCCAGTTTTTCCATTTGTCTCGTTATTGCCATTGCCACAGGCAGTCAAAAAGATGGAGCAAATCATGGCCAATACAATTGAAATGCGGCTCAATGTCTTTTTCATTACAATCCCCCTCAAATTACACTTTTCAACCGCGACGGCGCATAGTCGGTTAATAAAGCGGCTATATTCGGCATAATCCCCCCGAGCCCAAGACCGGCAAGAAAACGGTAAACGGAAAATGCTGTCGTAATCGCTTTCAAAAAATTAATCCCTCTTTCCACACAAAAACGTGCGAAATGCTTGCAATTCGGTATTATACCTCACTTCCCCCTTTATTCATCACCCCTTGAAGAATTTTATAAATAGTGAACTATATTCACTATACAACAAATGATATTTTGTGTCAAAACATTTTTAATATTTGTTATAGTGGGTATAAACAAAAACCGGCCAACCTTCCACGGCTAGCCGGCAACAAAACCGAACGACTTGGAAATCTCGAGTACAGCCTCCACAATATATTTACCCATCTCCTCTTCCGCCGTCTGCGGGATTTGTTCCGTAAACCCGACAACCGTCACCGCGCCGACGAGATCGCGTTGAAAATCGAACACGGGGACGCTGAACGACGAGACGTGCTTCACCAACGGCTCTAACGCATATGAGAAAAAGCGTTCTTTTATTTGTTCAATCTCCTCCTCGAGCTGCTTGCGGCGCTCATCTGACAGTTTGCCAAGCTCCTTTCGCTTCCATTCCCTCACTTGCGGATCGCTTTCGTCCTTAAATGCCGCAAACACTTTCCCTGTCGCCGACAATAACGGAAGCCTCGTCCCCACTTGTGCTCCAATGTTCAACCCATAGTTGGCGCTGCATATATCAACAATTACCGGGCCATCATGCGTCCAAAGCGCCAGCAAGGCAGTTTGGGATGTATGGGCGCTGGTTTCCCGCAAATACGGCGTAATTTTGCCGATCACATTTCGGTCTCCCAATGCGGCCGTTCCATACTCCATCAGCTTCCCGCCCAGCGAATACGTGCCGTCTTTTCGATTGCGATATAATAACCCGAGCATTGTCAACGTATTTAAATATTTATATAAATTGCTTTTGGTGATCCCGGACAGCTCCTGAATCTCTGTGAATTTCAACGGCCGGTTTTGCGCGGCAACAACATCGATAATGCTCATGCCCACTTGGAGCGACTGAATAACATTCGCATTTTTTTCACTTTTCCCCATGCTTCGTTCCCCTTCTGTTTTCTCTCTTTATCATTACGAATGTAACAGCAGCGGCCAAAAAAATCAATGTTTCTTTTTTCAAAAATAAATATTGACAATAATCCAAACATTTTAATATTCTATGAATAGATAACATAGTTATCAAATAGTGAAATAAGTAAGAAAGGAGGCCGTGGCTTGAACAAATATCTTGTCTTTATTCGCAGGACGGAACACTTCACTGGACGCACTCTTCCCGCCCACCGCGATTTTCTGGCGAATTTGCGGGAATCCGGCGCACTTGTTTCTGCTGGAGCGTTCACTGACCAAACGGGCGGCGCCTATATTTTGCAATGTTCTTCGTACAGCGAAGCGGAAGCGATCATACGCCGCGACCCGATGAACGACCCGAACGAAGCAATCTATGAATTAAAAGAATGGAACGCCAGCTAGATTATAAGCGAAAGGAAGTTGAAAGATGAAACTGATCACGTTCACAAAAGATGGAGTCTCCCGCATCGGAGTCATAGAAAACGGTTCCATCATTGACCTTCACTGCGCGTTCTATGAAAAATTGCGTGCGGAAGGGAAATTGCGCGCCCGGCAAATCGCCGAAGCCTACGTTCCAAGCGATATGGTCGGCTTTTTGCAGGGCGGAAACGAAAGCCTAGAGTACGCAAAACAAGCGGTGGAATTCGCCCTTTCCCATGACAGCGACGTCCCGCTTGTGTTCAAACGGGAGGAAGTGAAGCTCAATGCACCGGTTCCGAATCCAGGAAAAATGATCTGCGTCGGTCATAACTATCGAGAGCATATTTTGGAAATGGGACGGGAAATACCGCCGTATCCAGTCGTGTTTGCGAAATTCGCCAATACGGTCATCGGCCCGGAAGACGATATTCCGTTCTATCCCATTTCCGAGCAGCTCGACTATGAAGCAGAGTTCGCGTTTGTCATCGGCAAACAGGCTCGGAACGTAAAACAAGCGGATGCGCTCGAGTATGTCGCTGGTTACACGATTGTCAACGATGTCACATACCGCGACTTGCAACGCCGCACACTCCAGTGGCTGCAAGGAAAAACAGTCGACGGCAGCGCGCCAATGGGGCCTTGGCTCGTCACATCGGATGAATTGACCGATCCGTCAGGGCTCGAGATCGCTTTGTTTGTCAACGGCGAAGAGCGGCAGCATTCCAACACCGCCAATTTAGTGTTCACCGTTCCGTATCTTGTCGAATTTTTATCCGGTTTAATGACGCTTGAACCGGGCGATGTCATTCTCACTGGCACTCCAGGCGGTGTCGGGGTGGCCCGCACCCCGCCAGTGTTCTTAAAACACGGAGATATCGTCCGCATCGAAGTGGACAAAATTGGCGTACTCGAAAACCGGGTGAAAAAGGTGGAGATGCCGTCATGACGAAAGCACTCTTACAATCTTCGTCTGCAACGGTCAAAGAAACCGTCGACAACATGGTCGAACTCGTACAATCGCTTTCTGAAGAACTGATCCGCTGGAAGCCGTCGGAAGACGAATGGTCGATCGCGCAAATCCTCTCCCACTTAAATGAAGCAATTCCGTATTGGGTCGAGGAAATCAAACGAATCAAGCAAGATACCGCAACGATATGGGGCCGCGGGCTTGCGGATGAAGCGCGACTGGCTGCTGTCGACGAAGCGCATGTCAATCGCGTCTCTATAGCGGAACTATTGGCGCAGCTAAAAACGGTTCCGGCAACTGTAGAAACAGCGTTCCGTGAGCTGGATGAAGGCGATTTAGCCATCGTTGCGCCAAGCCGCAATCCAAAATTCAACGGCCAGCCGCTGCGCTTTATCATCGACCATTTGATTGTCGAGCATGTGCAAAAACACCTCAACCAAATCAAACGCAACATCAAAAAATGGAATGAAAAGGAGTGATCCGTATGGCGGAAAAAGGGAACTTTTTGCAAGACCAAGATGTGCTTGATTTCAATCGCGATATTGAGCAATACCATTTGGGTCCGCTTTGGAACGCGATTCCTGACTTAATGAAGCATCAGCCGGAGCCGCACGCCAAAGCGCACTTATGGAAATACAGCCTCCTCAAGAAAAAGTTGATGGAAGCGACGCAAATTTTCACCCCGGACCGCGGCGGTGAACGGCGCGCCATTTACTTGCAAAACCCAGGGCTGAACTACCGGAAACCGTGGGGCTGGGCATCGACGACCCAAACATTGTATGCGGCCGTCCAGCTCATTTTGCCGGGCGAAACGGCCCCATCCCACCGCCACGTGCAAAACGCGCTTCGTTTTGTGATGGAGGGCGAAGGCGCGTACACAATCGTGCAAGGAGAGCGCGTCTTCATGGAGCGCGGCGACTTTTTGACAACGCCAAACGGGCTTTGGCACGGCCACGGCCATCCGGGCTCCGAACCGATGATTTGGATGGACTGCTTGGATATTCCGACGATCTATTTCTTAGGCGGCACGTTTTTTGAGCCGTATCCGGAGCGTCTTCAAGAACCAGAAGTGCCGGATAACTACTCAGCGCAGCGCTATGAAGGCGGAATGGTGCGACCGATTTCCGACCGTCACTCGAAAAAAGCACCGCTGGCCGCCTATAAATGGAAACGCACACAAGAATCAATCGAGGGGCTCAGCCGCTTTGAACCCGATCCGTATGACGGATATGCAGTCGAGTACATCAACCCGTCCAACGGCGAAACAGCTTGCCCGACGATCGCCGCTTGGATGCAAAAATTGCCGAAAGGGTTCCATACGAAAGCTCATCGCCATACGCATGCATCCATCTACCACGTCTTTGAAGGATCAGGGTATACGATCATTAACGGCATCCGCTTCGACTGGGAAAAAGGCGACTTCTTTGTCGTGCCGAACTGGGCGTGGCATGAACATGTCGCTGAAGAAGACAGCTACCTCTTCTCGACAAACGATTTGCCGATTCTTGAAAAGTTCGGCTTAGAACGCGAAGAGGCATTAGAGGACAACAATGGCTATCAAACAGTGACTGGGGAATTTAAACCTGTTCTTGGATAATCTATGTCCGATCATTTCAAATTACTAATGGGGGGCTTCATCGTGACGAAAACGGACTTAATCATTGTCGGTGGCGGAATTGGCGGCTTGGCTGCCGCTTTAGCCGCCGCCGAAAACGGAAAAACGTCGATGGTATTGGAACGGGCGCCGGAATTCGGCGAAGTCGGCGCCGGCATCCAATTGGCGCCAAACGCTACGTCTGTATTGAAACGCTTTGGCGTGATGGACGAAATCGAAAAAGTGGCTGTCTTTCCGAAACGGCTCGTGTTAAAAGACGTTTACACCGGTGAAGAGCTGAGCGCGATGGATCTTGGCCAAGCGTTTCTTGAGCGCTACGGGCATCCGTATATCGTCCTCCACCGCGCTGACTTGCATCGCATTTTGTTTGAAGCGTGCGTCCGCACGGGCAAAGTGACGTTTGTCAATAACCAAACGATCGTCTCCATCAACCAGGATAGCAGCGGTGTTACGGTAACGAGCGAAAGCGGCGATACGTTCACTGCTGACGCTGCTATCGGCGCAGACGGCATTCGCTCAAACATCCGCAAATATTTCTCGGATGACGAACCCGTCTGTTCAGAATATGTCGCCTATCGCGGCACAATTCCGATCGAAGAAATTCAAGCTGAGCCTCATGAGTTAGATGATGTCATTATGTGGATCGGACCATATTTGCATCTTGTCCAATATCCGGTCAGAAGCAAACAGCTGTACAACCAAGTCGTCGTGTTTAAATCGTACCGTTACAAAGAAAACAGCGATGATTGGGGCACGCCGGATGAAATGGAGCGGCGCTTCAAAGGCAGCCATCCGAAAGTGTGGCATGCGCTGTCGTTTATCAACCGCCAGTTCCGCTGGCCGATGTACGACCGTGTGCCGATTGACAACTGGACGAAAGGAAACGTCACCTTGCTTGGCGACGCGGCTCATGCGATGCTTCAATATTTGGCCCAAGGCGGCTGTCAAGCGCTTGAAGATGCTTCATATTTGGCGGATATGTTGAAACAATATCCAAATGACTATGAAAAAGCGTTTTTAGCGTATCAAAAAGAACGGATTCCACGCACCGCCAGAGTGCAACGGAGCGCCCGGACATGGGGAGAGATTCTCCATGCGGCCGATCCGATCACGATTTTATTGCGCAACACGATTTTTAAACAGCGCACCCCGCAAAATTACGAGGCGGCTGACTTTTTATACAACTATGAGCATACAACTAGAAAAATCAAACCGAAAGTATTATCATAATTTTTGCACAACTCTTATTCAACGCAGGCGGAGGCGTCACATCGCCGCTCCCCCTGCCATTTTTCCTTTTATGGGGGAAGGAGCGTGATTCATGGGCCAAGAAGCATTGTGGACAAAACACTTTGCCAGCCTTTTTATTTGCAATTTTTTCTTGTTTGCCAACTATTATTTTCTTTTGGTCACCATGCCGATTTACGCCATTCATGACTTGCACGTCGAGGAATCGCTGTCAGGGCTTGTGTCGGCTGTTTTTTTGGCGGCGGCCATTATCGTCCGTTTTGCCTCCAATCCGTTTGTCGAACGTTGCGGGAAACTATTAATGTTGAGATGGTCTCTTATTATTTTCCTTGTATCCTCGATATTGTACCTATTTTCCCATGGCCTTCTCAGCTTGCTCGCCATCCGTTTTTTGCACGGCTTAGGGTTCGGCATTGCCACGATGGTAGGCGGAGCGCTCGTCGCTGATATCGTTCCATCGACACGGCAAGGGGAAGGAATGGGTTATTTTGTTTTGTCTTCCAATCTCGCTATGGTGGCTGGGCCGTTTTTCGGCCTCTTTTCTCTTGAACGCCTTGGGGCGTTTTGGATGCTGATCATTGCGCTTGTATGCACCGTCGCTTCTTTCCTTTCTGCGCTGTCTATCCGTTCGGCGTCGCCGCAGGCGAAGCAGTCATCTTCGAAGCGGCGAATCCAGCTGTCGCTGAAGCAGATGATCGAGCCTTCCGTGCTACCGCTGGCGTTCATCGGTGCATTGTTCGCTTTGACATACGCGCCCGTGCTGTCGTTTGTGTCGGTCTACGCCAAATCACTTCATCTTGGGGAAAGCAGCAATCTCTTTTTCGTGATTTATGCTGCGGTGCTGCTTGTTTCCCGCCCGTTTACCGGAAGATGGTTTGACGCACACGGACCGAAGGCGCTTATTGTATTTTGCACATCTTCATTTGCCGTCGGGCTGTTTTTGTTAAGCATAGCGAAAACGTCAGAAATCTTTTTATTGAGTGCAGCTTTGATCGGAATGGGCTGGGGCAATTTGTTTCCGGTTTTGCAGACGATGGCGATTCAATCAGGCCCTTTGTCGCGCAGTTCTTCTTCCCTCGGCACGTTTTTATCGTTTTTTGACGTTGGCATCAGCGCCGGCTCTTTTCTCACCGGCGTGCTGATGGCCTCAATCGGATTCCGGTCGCTTTACGCCGGAGATGCATTGTTTCTGCTCGCTGTTTTTGCTCTTTATTTCGCCATGATCGAAAAACGACGAAAACACGAACACCGCCACGCCCAACAACAGCAACGCACCTGACCATACGACGGTTGCCGCCTGCCGCGAAGTATGGTACATTCAAAATGCAGACTGTACGGAAAGGAAGAAGAGGATGAAACAACTGACATGGATCGCCACATGCATGTTGTCGCTCAGCGTTCTGCTGTCAAGCTGCACCGATGACGGCGTCCAGGAACAAAGCCACTCGCAGATGACGAAAACCGCCACCGGCGATATTCGTGAAACGACAAAATCGGTCGAGCATTTGCCAAGCTTTTTGAGCGCGTTTGAAGAAGAGATGGCTGTCTTGTACCAACAGGCTGCCGAACATCGCGAGCTGCTTGAGAATATCCCGTGCTATTGCGGCTGCGGGCAATCGGCCGGCCACAAAAACAATTACGATTGCTTTGTCTATGAAAATAAACAAGACGGCTCGGTCGTCTGGGATGACCATGCGACCAAATGCGGCGTCTGCCTCGAGATCGCCGCTGAATCGATCGCCGCTTACGATCAAGGGAAATCGATTAAAGACATTCGGCGCATGATCGATGAAAAATATAAAGAAGGCTATGCCGAACCGACGCCGACGAAGCCGCTCTAATACCAATGAAAAAAGCGCCAAATCCGGCGCTTTTTTCATTGCAGCCAGCCCCCTTTTGCCTGCACCCCCCTTTTGTCCCGCCGAGCGCCCACTGCTTTTTGGTCAAGAGAAATAGGCTGTTGGAACTTGATTTCCCCTGCCAAAGAAAATCGACAAAGGCTTCTGGCGCGGGCAACATCAACACCGGCTGAGCGCGGCGTACAGATCATGCAGCGTGTCGATGCCGCGCCGGCGGAATTCATCAAGCAAGATCGCCCACAGCTTCGCCATCGCTTCGACGTCGCCATCTGCCGTATGGCGGCGAGGGCAACGGATGCCGTAACAAGCTAACGCATCGTCAAACGTCGGGCACGAATGGCCGATCAGCGTCATCATCGGCTGCAAGTCAAGAAAACGCCCGCTCCATTTTTGCCGGTAATGGCGCCAAAGAAAGTGGCGCAAAAACGCCAAGTCATGACCGATATGATAGCCGATCAAGACGCCGACGGCGATAAACGGCACAAACGTGCGCAACGCCTCGGCAAGCGGCGGAGCGAGCGCTACATCCTTCGCCTCGATGCCGGTCAAGGCGGAAATATGCTCCGGAATCGGCTTTTCCGGCTTAACGAACGTCATGTACGAATCCGTCACAACTCCCCCGACCGTTTTCGCCGCCGCCATAGCCAAAATTTCATCGCCTTGCTCTGGAGAAAAGCCCGTCGTCTCGAGATCAATGATGACAAACGGAATGTCAGTCAGACGGTCATGCCAATCGATAACCTGCTGTTTGTCTTTTTGCAGCGAACGAAGCCATGTTTCCTGTTGCAGTGAATGGTCGTGGCCAAATAAGGCAGATGACGCCTCGCGCGGAACGCCGAGCGACAACAAGCGGAGCGCCCGCTGCCAAAAACGATGCCGCTCATGCATGAATGTTAGCCACCCGCCGCGCGACAAAGCGCTGCAGCCGTTTCGCGGTGCGCATCGCCTGCTTCAACTGCTTTTGTTCCGCCCGCTCAAGCGTCCGCCATAACACATATTCACGCCCATCCCCCGCCTCGGTGCTGTACTTAAGGCGAATGGAATAGTAAACAGAAAGCGCCTCTTGAACGGCGGCGGAAAACGGAGCCGTCAATACGCCATCCGCTTCAAGCGCCCGCCGCCGCTCTGCTGTGTCCGCCGCCGGGACGCGCGCAAAACAGGCCAACCATTTTAAGGCGTTGGTGAGCTGCACGTAGCCGCTTTGTTTCATATGAATGGCTCCGCTGTATGGCCCCCATCGCTCCGTTTGCACATTGCCCACCCAACCGAGCGGCACCCTAGGAAATTGGACGTGTTCGCCCATGCGCACCAACAGCGGCGGCCGTTCGGCCACCGCCGCAAACAACATTCTCCTGCCCACCTCAGCCAATTCCGCCTCGCCATAAAGCGGCCGCATATCCATCGCGATCAACAAAAAGCGAATGTCGTTCGGCCACCCGTTGTCTAAATAGGAAGAAAGCTGTTGCTCCCAGTTGCGGACCGACTGAGCCCACCGCTTGTTCGTCGCCATCACATAGCCGGGACAGTATGGATAGCCAGCTTCATGCAACATGTCCACCCCAACCGCCGCCATATGGCGGATGAATTCATAACAGGCCGCCTCTTCTTCCTCAGGACAGTCGAATAAAATGCCATGGTCTTGATCTGTCCAGATCGTCGGCTCGCGCCGGCCGATGCTTCCCATCACGTACCAGCACCACGCCGGAGGACGAATGCCGACCGATCGTTTCATCGTCTCCCGCTCCGCAAGGAAAAACGCGCGGCGAAGCATGGCTTCATGCACGCAAACTACGTCGTCCGCAAGCTGCTCCATTTGTTCAAGCGCCAAACAGCGCCGCAGTTCGCGCGCCAGTTCGTCATGACAAAAACGAAGATCGGCGGCCGACTCGGCTGCACTTAGCCGTTCGGCCACCTTTGCCGCCAACGATTCCATCTCCTTTGCCCCCTTGGCTATTGCTGGGCGGCTGTCTTCGGCTGATACGCGGGATCGAGCTGCTCCGGATAGCCGTAAGAGCCGTGCTCGCTAATATCAAGACCCGAAATTTCTTGTTCCGCCGTCACACGCAGCCCAATCGTTTTCTTCATGGCATATAAGATGATAAACGAAACGGCAGCGACATACACCGCAGCGCCGAGCACCCCGACCGTTTGCACAATCAGCTGGTCAAAGCCGCCGCCGTAGAACAGCCCGGCTTTGCCGATGCCCGTGATCTCAACTAATCGCGGCGAAGCGAAAAACCCGGTTGAAATCGTGCCGATGATGCCGGCAATCCCATGGACGGAAAAGGCGTAAATCGGATCGTCAATCCCTTTGCGTTCGAGATAGATGGACGTCCAGAACGTAAATGACCCGGCCACTGCGCCGATCACAACCGCCGCCCACGGTTCGACGAAAGCGCACGCCGCGGTAATGGCAACCAAAGCCGCGAGCACACCGTTCACCATCGCCGGAATGTCCGCTTTGCCGACCAAAATTTTCGCCGTCACAATCGCAGCGATCGCCCCTGCCGCGGCGGCCAAATTCGTCGTCAGCGCGACATAGCCAAAAAACCCGTCGCCAACCGCCATCGTGCTGCCAGCGTTAAAACCGAACCAGCCGATCCATAAAATCAATCCGCCAATGACCGTATATACTTGGTTATGCCCAGGAATGACGTTTGGCGTCTTGTCTTTGTTGAACTTGCCGATGCGCGGCCCAAGCAAAATCGTAGCCACAAGCGCCGCAATCGCACCTTGCAAATGAACGACGGTCGAACCGGCGAAATCTTGCATTCCCATTTGCCCGAGCCAGCCGCCGCCCCACACCCAATGGCCGATCACCGGGTAAATGGCGATCGTAAAAATCGTTCCGAAAAGAAAGTAGACAGACAGTTTCGCCCGCTCGGCGAAGCCGCCCCAAGCAATGGCCAACGACACGCCGGCAAAGCCGAGCTGGAATAAAAATTTGAGGGTCAGCGGTACATTCGCCCACGACAATGAGTCAAACGTCCCTTTTCCTTCTTTTAAAAACCATCCTTCTGTCCCGATGAAGCTGTTTCCTGCCCCAAACGTAATGGCAAAGCCGAACGCCCAAAACGCCAATGAGGCGATGGCAAAGCTTAAAATTTGTTTCCCCGCCACATGCCCGGAGTTTTTCATGCGCGTTGATCCGGCCTCAAGCAAAGCAAATCCTGCTTGCATGCCGATGACAAGCACCGCGCTGAGCATCACCCAGAGAGCATCGAGCCCAAGCGTCAACGTTTTTTCATCCATTTACGTCTCCCCCTCTTTGTCATTTATTATCTCTTTTATATGTCATAATATATAACATAAAATCACCGAGAGCAACGTCTATTTTCTATTGTAAACGGTTACTAAAGAAAAAACTTTGTTAAATTTCCTTACAAAAGGAGAATGCCCCTCATCACGAAGGGCATTCCTCACGGTGTTACGCAACGCGAATAGGCTTGCCAAACGGCACGCGCGGCATATAATCGTCCGGCACAAGCCAAAACACTTCATAGTCGACTTGCAGCTCTTCGTAAAAATAGCCGGTTACATCGGTGATGTAAAACAACGTATCGATTTTTTGCGCAGCGGCCCATTCCAGCACTTCGGTGTACGACGATTTCCCATGCTTGAAATATTGAATCGTCGCCACGCCAACCGGAGATACATCGCGAATTTTAAAATCCGCTTGGACGAGCAGCGTGTCCGGGCGCAGTTTTTCAAACAGCTTCACGATGTTTTGAATGAGCATTGGCCGCTCCGGACGGTTTGATGTGTCGATCGCCAGCGCGATTGAATGATCTTTCCGCTCTTTGAGCAACGCCAATAAAGCCCGCTGCCATCTCACGATGATCATCCCCCTTGTATCGGTGAATCGCCGTGCGCACTACTAGTATAGACGACGATGGCGGAAAGTACGAACTGTTTTTCTTTCCTTTTTCCCCTCCCGTTTCACAAACATAAACAAAAACGCCAAGGAACAGCTCCTTGACGTTTCTTACTCCGACGGAGAAAGGGGAATGCCTGAGCCATTTTCATGATCGACTGCTGCCTCGATCGTTCCTTCTGCGTATACATCGCTCACTTGTTCGTGCGTCTCGGAGAGCGCCGCACCGAGAAACGAATCCGACTCGTAATCCGACGGATCGTATTGCCGGCCGGTGATCTCAAGCGGCTGTTTCTTTTCTGTCATCCATCATTCCTCCTTGTGTATGCCGTTTGATGATTAGTGTGGAACAAGAGCGAAAAATCAAAAGAGGAAGTTTATGGGTGACGCATGCATACATAGGGGCAAACGCGGCAAACTAACGATAAACAATGGAAAGAGAGGATGATGGCCAATGAGACAGCCAAAGCAAAACGACAGCGTGGAACAGCAACGAAAAAAACAACAGCCGGACAAAGATATGGAAAAACAGACAGGATACGGCGATAAAAAATTGGAAGGCCCAAACTATCCAGCAGAATAAAGGCGGCGATGCCCAATGAGACATTTGCTTGCGTTAGTACTGAAATATTTGCTGACTGCTACGGTGATGTTTGCCATTTTGCCGCTGTTTTTGCGTATTTCGTCTGCGGAAATACTATGGTTCAGCCTTTGGCTGACGCTCGTCGCCTATGCGCTCGGCGACTTGTACGTTCTGCCTCGCCTTGGCAACGTCTCAGCGACGATCGCCGATTTTGGGCTTGTGTTTGTAGCGGTATGGATCGGCATCGGCGCGTTTTATGACATCGCCGGCGCCGCCATGTTAAACGCAGCGTTTTTCTCCGCCCTGCTTGCGGCGTTGGGGGAATCGCTGCTTCACGCTTATGTGCTGCGATTTGTCATCGTCCAGCACGGCGAGGAAGGCGTCCCGCTCATCGGCCGCCAATGGCAAACGGAGGCGGCGGAAGAGTTTGACGTCCGCGCCGCCCGTCCGGATGACAAAGATCGTGAACCAGCGGAACAAGAAAATGGTCGGTACGGTCAAGAGCCTCCTCATCCCCCTATTCTATAAAGAAAATGGCGGCTGCACAGCCGGGATGCCGGCCGCTTCAGTTGACAGTCCGCCCTCCTCCCGTTCAAAACCAAACGGATGGCAAGTGAAAAAAACGGGTGTCTTCTCGTTCACAAGACACCTGTTCTTCGCTTTCTTTCACAACTATATGGACAGATCCATCGACCGCTTGGCCGTAAGCCGAAACGGGACGATCTCTTGTCCATCCTTATGGTTCCGACCGCTTCAGCGCGAGCAGCGTCTGTTTCAGTTCCGCTTCCATCGCCGCCAGCTCACGTTCGGCCTGCTGCCGTTTCATGCGGCCTTCCGCTTGGATTTTCAACGTTTCTTCAAGCGTAGCGATCAAATTTTCTTGCGTTCGCTTCAACGTTTCAATATCGATCAAACCGCGCTCGTTCTCCTTGGCGATTTCAATGCTGTTTGTTTTTAACATTTCCGAATTGCGTAATAGCAGCTCATTCGTCGTCTCGGCGACCTGCTTTTGCGCCGCAGCCGCCTTTTGTTGGCGAAACAGCGTCAAAGCGATCACGACTTGGTTTTTCCAAAGCGGAATCGCATGCAAAATCGACGATTGAATGCGCTCGACAAGCGTTTCGTTCATATGCTGAATCATGCGGATTTGCGGCGCCGTTTGAATCGTCACTTGCCGGCTGAGCTTTAGGTCATGCACCCGCTTCTCAAGCCGCTCGGCAAACTGCCGCAAATCTTGCACTTCCTGCCAAGCCATTTGGTCGCCGGAGCGCTCGGCGGCCGCCTGTTTTTCCGGAATGATTTTCGTTCGCAGCTCTTCAAGTTTGTATTCTGCCGCCGCAATATAAATATTGAGCGCTTCAAAATAGTTTTTGTTTTTTTCATAAAGCGTCTCGAGCATCATAATGTCGCGAAGCAGCAAATGCCGGTGCTTCTCCAATCGGTCGGCGATTTTATCAATTTCAACGCCGATTTTTTGGTATTTCGCCGCCATCTCCTGCAGCGGCTTGGCTACCGCGCCGAACAGGCGGGACAGCCACCCTTTTTTCGCCGGCATCAAGTCATCGGGATTGACTTCTTTGATTTTGGTCATCAGTTCACTGATCACTTCGCCGACCGGACCGGCGTCTTTCGTTTGCACATGATGCAAAATCGCATGGGAAAACTTCGACAGCTCGGTTTGCGCCGCCACACCGTATTGCAAGACGGCCTGATGGTTGGCCGGGTCGATTTGTTTGGCAAGCGCAAGCGCTTTTTCCCGATGCTCAGGCTTCAACGCATCAAGTGCGCTCGCCGGCGTTTCGTCCTCCTTTCGCCGCGGTTCGGCCGGCGACGAAAACGGTTGGGCGAGCAGCTCATCGAGCGTGCTTGTCCGTTCCAGCTCTTGCAGCCAATCCGCCGAGTCTTTCTCGTAATTCCGTCCGTCCATCGTCATTCTCCTTTCTTTGACAGCGGAAGGCGAAGCCCGTCCGCTTGTTGAAGCGACTGTCTCAGCAGTTTCGCTTCCGTTTGCAGCGACCAGACGTCATTCGATAACACTTCGAGCAGCTGCCGTTCAGCCGCTGAAGTCAGTTCGCCAAGCACCTTTTCCGTCTCTCGCAGCGCTTTTGCCATGTCAGCGCTTTGCACCGGCTGTTGCGACAAATAAGCGTATTTTTCCACCATCTCGACCGCCGTCGGCCATTCGTTTAAAAGAAACGGCTGAGCCAAACGAAGCCGATGCGGCTGTTGCTCGATCGCTCGAATCATCCGGTCAACCACCGTGCTCAGCCGGGATATGGCCTGCCACATCGCCACCGAGCGAAGCCGATAGCGAGCTCGGCGCAGCCGCTTCCATAACGCGCGCGCTTCGCCGAGCTGGCTGCGAACGTATGCGAGCTCCTCAGCCGACGCATCAGCCGGCAGGCGATGGTGCCGTCTTTTCATGATGGCGGACACTCCCCACATCGCCCCCATTCCGGATAAGATCGACGGCCAAAAGCGAAAATCGGCAGCGATGAATACAACGATTGCCACGATGACCCCTGCGTTCCATGAGACAAACCAACGCCATATCGTACGAAGCAGCTGCTTCATCATCCATCCCTTTCTCCATCTTTTTTTCCATTATAACATGTCCACCTCATCATACGCACAAACACCTAAGGAAGTTTCATCGTCAAACGGACGATGCGCATAGGACAATGGCTGTTTCGAATAGGCTATAGTAAACGGAACCACCGAAAGGAGAAGTCGGGATGAAGGCGATCGATTGGCAGCTTGTCTCCTTTGTCGCGGTCTCGCTATTGAAAGAATATTGGTGCTATGTCAGGCTGCCGCGCGTCTACTATTGGCGGGCGGCGGACGATGAAAAAAAAGCCGCCTAATAGCGGAAGGAGGGAATGGGATGCAGCCATGGCACCGCTCCGCACCGCCTACCGCTTCCCGCGCCGCGCTGATCGTCACCGGCCAAGGAACAGTCATCGCCAAACCGGATACCGTCCTCATTGCGCTTGGCGTGCGCACCGAACATGTCCGCGTTCAAGAGGCGCTCGCCGACAATGCAAAACGCACCAATGCAGTCATAGAAGCGCTCAAGGAGCTTGGCATTCCACCGGAAGACCTCGAAACGACATCGTTTTCCATCCAGCCAAAATACGAGCATCATGACGGAACGACCACTTTATCCGGCTATGAAGTCGAGCATTGGCTGGAAGTCACCGTCCGCGACACAAAAAAAGCCGGCGCTATTTACGAGGCGGCCGTTGCCCACGGAGCGAACCTCGCCCGCGGCTTAGAGTTCCGCTTGGCAAACGAACAAGCCTATTACCAACAGGCGTTGGCATTGGCAGTGAAAAACGCCAAAGAAAAAGCGTTAGCCATCGCCCGCGCTCTCGGATTGCCGCTTTACGACACACCGATTGAACTGAAAGAACAGCCATCCGTCCGACCAGCCCCATACGGTCCAGCTGTTCTTAGTGTTTCCTCAGGGGCGCCGCCTGTGCAGACGCAAGATGTCGTCATCACCGCCGCCGTGGAAGCGGCATTTGCCTATTCGTTCATTTCGTGACATCCACTTCATGGACGCGGGCGCCGCCAAACAGCTCAACGCGGATCGTTTTCTTTTTCTCGTCTGGATGGACGACGGTCACACTGTATGCGCCCGACAAATACGGGCCGATTTTTTTGACAAATGGATCTTTCGTCGCTTCTCCTTCCGTTTTTACCCCGTTAACAACAAACGACGCCTCCGGATCATCAAGACGCACATGGAGAAAATAGAGAGTCGGCTCAAACACGTACCGGTCCTCAAACACGTGAATCGTAAACACCGGCGGGTGAGATGTCAATCCTTTAATATACACGTGGCCGTTCTTGCGCTGGCGGGCAAACTCCCGATCCAGCTGTTCATACGCCTCTGGGTGCCGTTCCACATACGCGAACAACGGCGCCAACGTTTTTGCGTTGATCGGCACTGTCTCCCCCGTCACCCGCAGCATCGCCTGCAAGGCGGCAGCATCGCGGTCTTCGATTGCATCTTTTAAACGCATAATAGCGATTTCGCGGCTGGCTGCCGTTTTCAACGCCCCGTATCCGCCCCAAAGAAGCGCACCCGCTCCCCACAGAACGACGATGGCGACAAGCAGCCAGCCGATGAGACGGTATTGCTTTTTTCTCCTCTTTTCCCGAGACAAAACGCGCGCCTGCTGCCTCTTTTCGCTGCGCGCCAACGCCGCGGCGCCGTTCTGACCGCCGCGGCTTCCCGTTTCCCCCTCAATTGCATCCGGTTCGAACACGCGCGGTTTCATGAGCGCTTCCCCTCTCCTTCTCGCTGTCTAGTTCCACTTTATGTCAGAGACAGGGAATATATGTTACACGAACAACGGTGCGCTTTTTATTATACCCGCCTGAGCGAAAAACGGATAGCCGTTTGCACTGCTCCCGTTACCGTGAAAACGAAACGTTCGATCGCTCTATTCGCCGCCCGGCTTGCCGGAACATCCATGCATACAATGCCGCACTGGCCAGCGCCAACATCCCAAGGCTAACAAATGTCCATGCATAGCCGATCCATGCCGCCGCCGCAAGCGACAGCGGCGCCAACATCCGCCCAATCGTAAAGCGGAGGCTGGCGGCGGCAAAATACTGGCCGCGCATCTCCTCCGGCGCCAGTTTCGTCACAAACGACTGCTGCAAACCGGCCGTCATCAGCTCAGCCAACGTGAACAGCGCCATAACCGCCATCAATCCAAGCAGCGAGGACGTTTGGCTAAACAGCCACATCGAAATGCCGTATAAGACGGATGAACCAACAAACGCCTGCTGCTCCGAATAGCGGGACATCCAACGCGTCACAGCCACCGTGCATAGCGCGACCAACAGACCGTTTTCGGCAATCAGCCAGCCAAAGGCACTCGTGCCGTCAACCGTCCATCCCCCCAACGTTTCGGCTCCGACTGTTTCTTTTGTATACAATGGAATTAACAAATCCAGTTGCATAAACGTTTGCGCCACCAACACCCCAGCAACAAGAAACAAGAAAAAGACACGATCACGGACAATGACCATATATTGCTCGAGCTGTGTGCGCAAAAAAGACCGCCACGTCGTCCCGCTATCCCCCCTGCCCACCTCAGCGAGCGGCGCGGTTTCGCGTAACTGTTTGGCCAGCAACATTGCCATCACAAAACACGAACATGCGGCCAAAAGCAATAAGGCAAACCGATGCTCAGCATAAAGAAGGCCGCCAACAATCGGTCCGATGACAACAGAAATATTGATGGATGTGTAAAACACGGCAAAAACATGATTCCGATCTCGTTCCGGCACGACATCCGCCACCATCGCCTGGCTCGCCGGCCAATAAAACGCCCCGCAAATGCCCGCGAACGTAAAGCAAAGAAAGCCGACAAACGGCGACGACCACCATGGGGAGCTGGCCAAAGCGAAAACGAAAAACGCCGCCCCCTGACCGTAGGCGGACAATACCATCATCCGCTTGCGTCCGAACATATCGGCGCAATAGCCGCCCATCAAGTTGGCAATGACAGAAAACAATTGTGAAGCGATCATCAGCAGCCCCGCTGTCTCTGTGCCAAAGGCATCGGCAAAATAAATCGACATAAAGGGAAAAAACATCCAGAAGGTCGTATTCATGAGCGCCTCGCCAAACAGGCGCACTTTTAGGTTGCGGTCCCAATCACGTATTCGCATCCGCTGTCCTCCTAATCTTTCGTCTTTCGAATTTCTTTGGAAATTATATCATATTTTTATAGAGGATCGGAGAAATATTTTTCAAATAAAAAAACCTGCCCATCTTGCTGATGGACAGGACGACTTACGTCTATTTTGCCTCTTACTTGCGAATAAATTGCTGCGTCCAAATATAGCCATTTTCTTCAAAACCAACGCCGATGTGCGTAAAGTTTTTGTTCAAAATATTCGCGCGATGGCCTTCGCTGTTCATCCACGCATTGACGACTTCTTGCGGTGTGCGTTGGCCTTTGGCGATATTTTCCCCAGCCGCTGTGTACGAAATGCCGAATTTTTTCATCATCTCAAATGGAGAACCATATGTCGGGCTGTTGTGCGAGAAGTAGTTGTTTACCGCCATGTCGCGCGATTTTTCACGGGCGACTTTGCTGAGGGCCAAGTCAACTTGAAGCGGCGGCAAGCCGTATTTCGCCCGTTCTTTGTTCGTCAGCTCAACGACTTGTTGCTCATAGGCGTTTAAGCCAGTTGCTTTTTGCGACGCTGCTGTTGGTGCCGTCGCTGGCGTTTTCGCCGGTGCTTGCGCATTGGCGGTTGGTTTTGCCGCTGGCTGTTTTACCGTTGCCGGGGCTTGCGGTTTCGCTACCGCCGGTTGTTTTGCCGCTGGTTGCTGCACTGCCGGTTTTGCCGATTGGAACGAAACAAACGGGAAGTATTGTTTCAACCATTTCTCGAAATCTTGAATGTTTGTGCTTACATATTTTACTTGATACGCGTTCGCTGTCGGGCACGTCGTCCCTGCTGCTTCCGTTTTCGTTGTCGCGGCAAATGAAACGCCGACGAGCGCGACCGAAGCGGCGATCGTTGCTAACGTTTTTTTCTTCATCGGAATTCCTCCTTGTATCCTCTATTTGAAAGTTTCAGAGATATTGCGTCCGTCAGTCATGCCTACACGATGAGATTCGAAGAGGAACGGTTTCGTTGTTCCCTTGCCTGCGTCCCCATTATAACACGGGTTTTTTGTAATATTTTTGGGCTAAAATGGAAAAAAGCTCTGCTTGGCAACAGCCGGCAAAACATGCGCTTGTTTTCATTGCCAGATGGGCATTCATCGCTGTAGCTGCAACGATTGGAACGCCCATCCTTTCACCACGTTTCATTCCTTTTTTTCCTCTGCTATTCTTGCCATCTATATTTTTCTTGCTAAAAGAGGGTTGACAACCATTGATTCGGACTATTTCGTTTAACAATTGTTACAGCTATGTTACAAAACAGCAAGGACAATCAAAAATCTGTTATAAAAAAAGCTGGCGGCTTTAAGCCCCAGCTTCTATCATGATCCATTATTGTTGATGTCCACCGATCAATGACGGAATTCGTTCTTTATACTTCTCGACGTTCGTTTATTTTTCGAAAGTATTGTTCGATCATAGTCAAAACTCCCGAACCGTTGCTTTTCCATCTCCTTCGCGCGAAGCGGCGATATGCAGAAACGGCCTTCCCCAACTTGGAGAAAGCCGTCCATCAGCCAAACCGTATGGACGTGTGACTACCCTGTATACCCACCGACCGGGATGTTGTCTTTGCGGGCGACGCCGGTGCGGTAGGCCGCCTCGATGACCGCTTGTCTGACGCGTTCGACGACTTTGCTGTTGAAGACGCTTGGGATGATGTACGTTTCGTTCAATTCATCCTCCGTCACGACAGAGGCGATCGCCTTCGCGGCGGCGAGCTTCATTTCCTCGTTAATTTCTCTCGCACGGCAGTCAAGCGCCCCACGGAAAATGCCCGGGAAGCAAAGGACGTTGTTGATTTGGTTCGGATAATCAGAACGCCCGGTCGCCATGACGCGCACGTACGGCTCGGCCAGCTCCGGATCAATTTCCGGAATCGGGTTGGCCATCGCAAACACGATCGGGTCGCGCGCCATTTTTTTCACGTCCTCAACTTTTAAAATGCCCGGAGCCGAAACGCCGATGAACACATCTGCGCCGGCGATGACGTCCGACAAGCTTCCTTTCAGATTATCCGGGTTCGTGAGTTGCGCATACTCTTGCCAGTACGGATTTTCGTACGTTTCATCGCGGTGGATGGCGCCATGGCGATCGACCCCGATGATGTTGCGCACGCCGGCCGCGAGCAAAATTTTCGTGCAAGCGATGCCGGCCGCGCCAATGCCGGTTAAGACGACTTTAATGTCCTCGAGCTTTTTGTCAACGATTTTCAACGCGTTGAGCAACCCCGCAAGCAATACAACGGCAGTGCCGTGCTGGTCATCATGAAAGACCGGTATGTCAAGCTCTTCTTTCAGCCGTTTTTCAATTTCAAAGCAGCGCGGAGCGGAAATGTCTTCGAGGTTAATGCCGCCGAACGCTGGGGCAATCGCTTTCACAATTTGAATGATCTCTTCCGTATTTTTCGTGTTCAAGCAAATCGGGAACGCATCCACTCCGGCAAATTCCTTAAACAGCATCGCTTTTCCTTCCATGACAGGCATCGCTGCATACGGGCCGATGTCGCCGAGGCCGAGCACCGCCGTGCCGTCCGATACGACCGCCACTGTATTCCGCTTAATCGTCAGCGAATACGCCTTGCGCGGATCTTCGGCAATCGCCGTGCAGACGCGCGCCACGCCCGGCGTATACACCCGCGACAAGTCATCGCGCGTTTTCACTGGAATTTTCGAGTTCGTTTCAATTTTTCCCCCAATGTGCATCAAAAACGTGCGGTCAGAAACGTTGATGATTTTGACGCCTTGAATTTTTTTCAGCGCCTCAATGATCAAATCGCATTGCTTCGTATCGAGCGCGCTGACGGTGATGTCGCGCACCGTATGCACTTTGCTTGACGAAATGACGTCAATCCCAACAATATCTCCGCCCGCTTTGCCAATGGCTGTGGCGATATCGCTGAACGAGACGATATCTTTTTCAAATTGGAGACGGATCGTAATGTTCATTGCTGCCCCGCCTGGTAATGCCATAATGATCGTCCTTCCTTTTTTCTATATTTCTTAATTTTTCATGATAAATGATCCTACGGTACAAATGTTATCCGATGAGCCGGAAAAAGACAACCCTAAACACGGAATACGGCCAAATGTAGTTGGAATACACAGTAAATTTGTCATTTGTCTTTCCGCATCAACGCTAATACACGGCTTTACTATATAAATTGAAATTTTGTTTTACATCCAGCCGATCACTCGCAATGTTATAGCATAGTCGAATTGTATGGGGGTCAAAACAGAAACGAAAAATCGGAAATTCTTTATTGCAACTTATATAGCCTCATCGAAAAAGAAACGTCAAACACAAGCCAACAAAAAACTAAAGAAGGAAATGGGACGCGCAACGGCGTAAAAGTAAAAAGCAGGAAAACACAAGACGGGAGCGAAAGAAGATGAAAGAAAAACTCCTTTTAGTGTTGGCCAACTTGTTTTGGGCCGGCAATTACGTCATCGGCAAGTCGGTCATTGCGGAAACGGGCCCATTTTGGCTGACGTTGATTCGCTGGTGCGCCGCTTTTATCGTGTTGGTGCCCGTATCGTACTGGCTCGAGCGGCCGCGCTACCGGGATGTCATCAAACAATATTGGCTGCCGCTCGCTGCGTCCGGAGCGCTTGGCGTCATCGGCTACAACTTGCTTTTATACGGCGCGCTCGCCTATACGTCACCGATGAACGCAGCGATCGTCAACTCGCTCAATCCGGCGATCATCGTCGTGTTGTCATATGTATTGCTGCGCGAGCGGCTGTCAAAAACGAATATCGTCGGCTTTTTATTGTCGCTCGCCGGTGTGCTCTTTATTTTAACAGACGGGCACGTGGCGCACGTCTTCCAAAGCGATTACAACCGCGGTGATTTGATGATGCTCGCGGCTGGCGTCGTCTGGGCGCTGTATTCGATCATTGGCAAAAAGCTTCCCGTTCCGCCGATTACAGCGACAACGTGCTCCGTTTTTTTCAGCTTGCTGCTGTTATGGCCGTTCGCATTCTTTTATCCGTTTCCGGCCGATCACGTAAGCGCAGCCGGGCTCGCCGGGGTTGCCTATATTTTCCTGTTTCCGTCCGTTCTCTCTTTTTTGTTTTGGAACATCTCGGTGCAAAAAGTTGGCCCGAGCCATGCCGGCGTATATTTGAATTTGATTGCCGTGTTTACCGCCATCATCACGTTTTTGTTTGGCGGTGCGCTGTCTATCCCGCAGCTTGCCGGTGGTGCAGTCGTCTTATTCGGCGTTTATTTGGCGACGAAAATGCCGAAAGCAAAGGCGGAACAAGTGGATATCGCAGGATGACGACCGGGCCGTTTGGCGGGCATCATAATCAAAAATAAAACCCGCCATCACAAGCGGGAACCTTTGGCCATGAAAAAACAGCGCCGCCCGCCGCGCCCAAAGCCCTGTTGCATGCAAAAGCGGTCCCCCTCAACCAAAGGGAGACCGCTTTTTGGCTATTGAAGCAACCGGAGAAACTCGCGCATAAACGCCGGCAAATCCGGCCACGCATGGGCGGAGACAAGGTTGCCGTCAACATGGACCGTGTTGTCGGACACATACGTCGCTCCGAGCGCCTCAACCCCTGGCTTGCAGGCGATATACGCCGTCAAGCTCCGGCCTTTCAGCACATCCGGCATCGTTTCAAAAATAAGTGAAGCGTGGCAAATCGCGGCAATCGGCTTATTCGCTTCAAAGAAATGGCGGACGATGCGCTGCACGTTCTCATCGAGGCGGATGTATTCCGGCGCGCGCCCGCCTGGGATGACCAATCCGTCGTATTGCGCCGGGTCAACCTCGGCAAACGATGCATGAGCGTCGATCAAATAGCCTTGCTTTTCCACATACGTATCCCAGTCGGCAAAATCATGAACGACCGTGTGCAGTTTCTTTTTCTTCGGCGCGGCAATCGTGACTTCATGTCCCTCTTCGAGCAAGCGATAATACGGATAATACACTTCAAGCGCCTCAACAGCATCGCCGGTAATGATCAACACTTTTTTGCTCATGTTTCTTACCCCCTTGTCCATTTTTTCCTCCTCTTTTATCATAATGGAAATGGACGGAAAGGAAAAGCAAAATGATTGTCGAACTTCTCATTGGATTCATCCTTTTGCTGAAACGCAAGAAGGATTGGACGCACATTAACATAAGGAGGAAAAAAGCATGACCATCGCTTCATGGCTAGCAGCTTCACGCCGGACGGTCGTGCTGACCGGCGCTGGCATGTCGACCGAAAGCGGGCTGCCCGACTTCCGCTCGCCGCGCACCGGGCTGTGGGCGCGCTTTAACCCAAGCGAGCTCGCCACAGTCGAGGCGTTGCATCATCGCCGTGAATCGTTCGTTGAGTTTTACCAATATCGCATTCGCACGTTGCAGGAGTGTCAGCCGCACGACGGGCATCGCCTATTGGCCGATTGGGAGCGGCGCGGACTCGTCCACACGATCATAACGCAAAACGTGGATGGCTTTCACCAAGAAGCCGGCAGCCGGCGCGTCATCGAACTCCACGGCTCGCTTCGCACCGTCCATTGCCAGCAATGCGGGCGGAAAGAGCCGAGCGGCATCTATTTGCGCGGCGTGCTGACCTGCGCGTGCGGCGGCCCGCTACGCCCGTCGGTCGTGCTGTTCGGCGAGCCGCTGCCGGAGAAAGCCATTGACCAAGCATGGAAAGCGGCCCGTCACGCCGACTTATTCCTTGTGCTCGGTTCTTCGTTGCAGGTGTCCCCGGCCAATCAATTGCCGATTGTCGCCAAACGGAGCGGAGCAAAACTCGTGATCATCAATTGGGAGCCGACCGAACTGGACGATCTCGCCGACGCCATCATCCACCAGCGAAAAATCGGCGAGGTGCTGAACGAGCTTAATGAGCAGTTGACGGAGGTGAACGGATGAACAAAGAAACGATATTGCAAGAGGCGCTCCGATCGATCGGCGATCATTCCCGCATCCGCCATTGGCGCCGCGTCTCAGGCGGCGATATCAATGATGCCTATCGCGTCCAAAGCGATAAGCAAACGTACTTTGTGAAAATGCAATGTTTTCCGCCAGTTGGATTTTTCGCTGCCGAGCAGATGGGCCTCGAGCTGATCCGGCAAGCGCACGCCATCCGTGTTCCGCATGCCTTCGGCTTCGGGGAAGCGGACGGCTGGGGGTGGCTTGTCTTGGAATGGGTCGAAGGAACAGAAACGGCGCAAACAGCCGAACAGCTCGGCCGCGGCCTTGCCCGCCTCCATCAATGCTGCGGGCCGGCGTTTGGGCTTGACCGCGATACATATATCGGAACGCTGCCGCAGCGAAACGGCTGGTACGGCCGTTGGATCGACTATTACCGCGACGCCCGCCTTAGGCCGCAAATCGAACGGGCGACGGAGAGAGGCCTCCTGCCCGCCAAGCGGCGCAAGAGCCTCGAATGGCTGCTCGATCATCTTGACCGCTGGCTTCCGAACGACTGCTTCCCATCACTGTTGCATGGCGATTTATGGAGCGGCAACTGGCTTCCTGGTCCTGACGGCATCCCGTATTTGATCGACCCGTCCGTTTTGTACGGCCATCATGAGTTTGAGATCGCCTTCACCGAGCTGTTTGGCGGTTTTCCATCCCGGTTTTATGAGAGCTATCGCGAGCTCATGCCGCTCTCTCCGGGGTATCATGAGCGGAAACCGCTCTACCAGCTGTTTTACTTGCTCGTGCATTTGAACTTGTTCGGTGAAACATACGGCAGAGCGGTCGACCGTGTGCTTGAACGTTATGCGGGGGAGTAGGATCTCCCCCCATCTTACTTCACCGTCAATTGTTTTGGCCGCAACATCAGTTTCCTTTTTTTGCGGATCGGAATTTCTCCGTTCGCTTTGTAGGCAATCGTCCCGTCTTTCGCCGCAAAAACAAAATTTTGCGGCGGTATGTGGAAATGTTCAAGCGCCCGTTCAAACTGCGCCCAATTTTTCGCTTTGTTCGGCTCATTTTGCGCTGATCGCCTCAAGCAGTGCATCACCGTTTTCGCTGACACGCACATAGGCAAAGCGGGCGCTCTCTCGCCATTTCTCCCCTGTCTTTTCCGGGACGAAATACGACTCAATGCCATACACCACTTGCGGGCCGTGAAACGTGCCAGTGATGATCACATCCCCCGGCTGCGGCGCGTATCCTGCTCTTTTTTCTCCATTGACCGCGTATACTCCGGCCAAACGATGCACCCCGTCCACTCCTTTTCGCAATCCAACTTGCACCCGTCCGTTGCCGTCCAATGATGGAATCGTGGAAATATCGTACCGAAGCTCAATGTAATCTCCTTGCAACAGTGAGCGTGGATCCAACGGCTCAAGCTCGAGTTTCACGACATCGCCATATCGCAACAGACGTTCCTTTTGCCACACGGTATAACCTAAGAACGAAAATTGGACGGCAACTACAGCGAGCACAAGCAGCGAAACGCGCCGGCTCCAGCGCACTCCACCGGTCCATGCAAGGCCATTTCGTTTCTCCAGCCAGACCATCCATGCGAGCAGCATGCCTCCCGCCGCCAACAAACTGACCGATTTATGAAGCAAGTTCCACGCCAGCTCATAATATTTCAACACGAGATAAAGCACGAAATACACCGAAGCGACCTTACGCTCCAGCCGCCGCCCACGAAAAAGAAAGAAGGCAAGCGCGGCAAGCATGGCGATATTCAAAGCAACGTACAGCCCATCAGCCGCAAACACATCAACGCTTGTCGCGATCCCAAGCGCGCCGAACGCCAAAACGAGCGGAGTGAGAGGCGGCGCTCCGCTCCATCGGCCGTATGCATACAGTCCACCGTTGACGAAAGCCAGCGCAAGCAGCACCATCCGTCCGTCATCCACGACCGAATCAAGCCCTATCCCCAAATATAGCGTCAGTGCCACCGTCGTCAGCCGGCGCACCCCACTGTCTGACGAGCGGACCAACCCGATAGCAAGCCCGATGGCATAGATGAACAGCGCCGCCCGAGACACCTCCCACGCCATCGTCAACCCAAGCCCGTAGCCAACAGCAAGGAGCGTATAGCGAACCGCGGCATTCCAGCGCCACCCAAGCGAGGCGGGAACAACAAACCCAAAAATGGAGATGAAAAAGAGCACATACGGCGACCATGACTCCGCCCAAAGCAAATACAAACCGAGTAGGCTCGCCGTCGCCAACGCCGATGCCGCAAGCGTGACAATGGCTTGAAACGCCGCCAAAAACCGCCTCCCGGCTTTCGTCTCCGCTGAAAACAGCCCAGTCCGCCGCAATAGCACAATTCCACCGTATAGCACTGCAACGGCTGCCATAAGCCCAATAAGAAGCAGCCATGTCTCGAAATGCTCGGCAAGCAGACGGACATACTGAATCAATAAAAACAGCCCGGCAAACAAACTCGTCAACAACACATACGACCGCTGTTTGGCAATGACAAGAAAATAATAAAGCTGCCCGGCAAGCAGCACCGCATAAACGTACGGCCACCAGACGTCGCGCCCATACGAAAACCCCGTCACCCCAACCGCGAGCAGCCAGCCATGCATGGCTATATAAGCGAGGTGGGCGACCAACGGCGTGCGGCCGGCGAAAAACAGCACACCGTTTACTGCCGCAAACAATAAAAGCAACCCAAACGACGACCATTCCGTCCACTCAATCCGATAAGCGGATGGAAAATAATAAAACCAGCACGCAAGTTGCAACAAACCAAGCGCGATAACCGACAGCGGCAGTTCTTTTGTCAGCCGCGCCAGCACGGCAGTCGGCACAAGCCAGACAAGAAATAGCCAATAACTGTCAGCATGTGAATTGTAAATTTGTCCAAGCAACGCCAACGCGATGCCAAATGACAAGACCCCGCCGACCAACATCCAGCGTCCTAAAAAACGATGGCGGCCCGTCAGCGCGGCGCTTGCGACGTAAAACCCCGCCATCATGCCGATGCTGATCCCGACTTTCGCCTCTCGCCCCATCTCAGGCCAGTTGGCAGCAAAAAAATAAACAATACCGGCAATGATGCACAAAAACGCCAACGCATACCCCGTTTTCACGATACGGGCCGCCATATCGCTTCCCCCTTGTGACTTTATCTTTTCTAACATATGCTGAAAAGCTGTCTAGAAGGCCAGCGACAACACGGCGTATTCAATCGTGTTTTCCTAGTTGCCCCGGCCTTCTAGACTTTCTTCTTTGTTGCGGTGAAGAACCTTATGGTTGGAGATAATTTTTTAAGTGGAAAATTTCCATATCATGCTCTGCGACTTTTTTCATCAAATAATCGATGGATGTCTGTTTGGAAGAGAATTCGCGCGAAGCCATATCAAGAGCAGCCTGATGCTTATGGAGCATGTTTTCGATGTGGCGGAAGTGGCTCCGCATTTCTGTAGCAAGGTAGTCCACTTTTTCTTCAAGCCGTTGCTGTCCTTCTTTCAATGTTTGAACATCATCCTTGACCGCGTCCATATCGGTTTTCAATGTTTGAACGTCGCCTTTCACTTCATCCATGTCGGCTTTCAATGTTTGAACGTCGCCTTTCACTTCATCCATGTCGGCTTTCAATGTTTGAACGTCGCCTTTCACTGCTTCCATATCCACTTTTAAGGTACGCACATCATCCTCAACCCGATGAAGCCGTTGCTCCAAGCGGACTTGTCCCTTCTGCAGCAGCTGCACTTCATCTTCGAGGCGCGCCTGTCCTTCCTTGAGCGCTTGCACTTCTCCTTCGAGGCGCGCTTGCCCTTCCTTGAGCGCTTGCACTTCTCCTTCGAGGCGCGCCTGTCCTTCCTTGAGCGCTTGCACTTCTCCTTCGAGGCGCGCTTGCCCTTCCTTGAGCGCTTGCACTTCTCCTTCCAGGCGCGCCTGTCCTTCCTTGAGCGCTTGCACTTCTCCTTCGAGGCGCGCCTGTCCTTCCTTGAGCGCTTGCACTTCTCCTTCGAGGCGCGCTTGCCCTTCCTTGAGCGCTTGCACTTCTCCTTCCAGGCGCGCCTGTCCTTCCTTGAGCGCTTGCACTTCTCCTTCGAGGCGCGCTTGCCCTTCCTTGAGCGCTTGCACTTCTCCTTCCAGGCGCGCCTGTCCTTCCTGAAGCGCTCGGACATTTCCTTCGATTCGATCGAGCCGGACATGGACGGGATGCAGCTTTTGGTCAAGCAGTTCGGCCATCATTTGCACTAGTTCGGCTTGTCCCATCGTTTCACCTCCTTTCTCCCATTGTATCACTATCCCGATAAACACGATAGTATAGAAAAAGAGATTTTCTCCTTCCTTTCGACAGCGTCAAGGCCCAGCATAAAGCCGCAAATCCACTTCACAACCGACAAAAATGGGACAAAAATCGTTTTTTGTTATTCTCTAACTATAATCGTACTATAAACGCTCGCGCCGCTCGACGAGCGTGCGGTAAAGGGCAAGGCAGGCCGATACGTAGGCACCCCCAAGCAAAAACCCGCCGAGCACATCAGACGGATAATGCACTTGCAGACTTAACCGGCTTAAGCCGGTCAACAGTGCAAGCGCTCCAAAAACGCCGTAAATCGCGGCCCGCTCGCCGCGCTTCGTGCGCGTTTGCGCCAAAAAGTACGCCAAAAGCAACAAGTAAATCGTCCCAATCATCGCATGGCCGCTTGGAAAACTGAACCCGCCGATTTCAGCATGAGGCGGTCGAGCCCGTCCAATGATATGTTTTAGCCACTCATTGATGCCATATCCCCCGCCAACAGCCACTGCTACTAACACCATCCCATACACATCGCGCCGAAAAAACCATAAACAGATGACCAACATCACGCTAACCGCGCCGATTGTTTTCCCATTGCCCAAGAAGGTGAACGGATCAAACCATTGCCATGAATCAAACAACCGCAGCCCACCTTGATCGATGGCCTTTGTCAACCCATTGGCCATCGCCGCCCAAACAAGCAAAAAAAGGGCAAAGCCTATGACCGACGTGATCCATAATCGTCGATTCATGTTGAGCACCACTCTCCTCCTTATATTCCTTTTCCAGCAAAACAAAAAATCCTCCTTAAAAAGCGCCGCTTTTTAAGGAGGAAACAACCATTACGGCAACTTTGTCTCTCCCATCAGGAACCGGTCGACTTCACGGGCCGCCCCCCGGCCTTCATGGATGGCCCAGACGATCAAGCTTTGGCCGCGGCGGGCGTCGCCGGCCGCAAACACGCCCTCGATGTTTGTTGTATATTTGCCGTAAGGAGCTTTCACTTTGTGGTTGGTCGTTTCAACGCCAAACTGCTTCAACAACGGCTGCTCTGGCCCTTCAAACCCGATGGCGATAAACACCAAATCGCACGGCCATACTTGTTCCGTCCCCGGAATTTCTTTAAAGATCGCTTTACCGTTTTCATCGATGATTTTTTCCATTTGAATCGTATGCAGTTCTTTCACGCGGCCGTGCTCATCGCCAACGATTTTCTTTGTTTGAATGCAATATTGACGCGGGTCGGCGCCGAATTTCGCTTTTGCTTCTTCATACGCGTAGTCAAGCGTAAAGACGAGCGGATATTGCGGCCACGGATTATCGTCCGGGCGCTTGTCCGGCAAAGCAGGGTGTTTGCCGAACTGGACGACGCTTTTACAGCCTTGGCGCAGCGCGGTCGCCACGCAGTCGGCCCCCGTGTCGCCTCCGCCGATCACGATGACACGTTTTCCTTTGGCATCGATAAACTGACCGTCGGCAAAATTCGAATCCAATAAACTTTTCGTCACGCCGGTCAAATAATCCATCGCAAAATGGACACCCTCAAGCTCCCGGCCTTCAATGGCCAAATCGCGCTGCTTTTGCGCACCGATGCACAAGACGACGGCGTCGTACTGAGCACGCAGTTCGTCAGCCGTAATATCTTTGCCGACTTCGGTGTTCGTAATAAACGTGATGCCTTCCTCTTCGAGCAGACGCACCCGCCGTTTTACAATCTCCTTTTCCAGCTTCATGTTCGGAATGCCGTACATCAACAAGCCGCCGATTCGGTCAGCCCGCTCATACACTGTCACCGAATGGCCGGCTTGGTTGAGTTGGTCAGCGCAGGCCAGCCCGGCCGGGCCGGAGCCGACGATGGCCACCTTTTTCCCCGTGCGCGTCTTCGGAATACGCGGTTTCACCCATCCCTCGGCAAACCCTTTATCAATAATGGCCCGTTCGATTCCTTTAATCGCAACCGCTGGGTCGGAAATGGCCACCGTGCACGATCCTTCGCACGGCGCCGGACAGACGCGGCCGGTGAATTCTGGGAAGTTGTTGGTCTTTAAAAGTCGGTCAAGCGCTTCTTTCCAGCGGCCTCGGTACACCAAATCGTTCCATTCTGGGATCAAGTTGTGCACCGGACACCCCGAAGTAAGGCCGTTTAGCTCCAATCCCATATGACAAAACGGCGTGCCACAGTCCATACAGCGGGCGCCTTGGCGGGCCAGCACCTCTTCCGAAAACGGCTGTGTATATTCTTTCCAATCATCAAGACGGGAAAGCGGGTCGCGCTTTTTTTCTTCCTCGCGTGCATATTCCATAAACCCTGTTGCTTTTCCCACGATGGTTCCCCTCCTTACTTTCCGTACACGTCCTCTCTTCTCCCCGATGCGGCCTTCCCGCCTGTTAGGCCAGTCAAAAAGCGAGCCCCGCGCGGCCGCGGGGCCAAAGCGGCGCCGCCATGCCACAGCCGTCCGAAAGGAAGACCTTATTTCGCGGCCGCTTGCAACACATGGACACCGACGGCAGCCGCTTTTTTCCGTTTCGCCACCGTTTCAAACGCCGCCATGACGGCTTCTTCATGTGAAAATCCAGATTGCTCGAGCGTTTGAATCGTTTCAATCATCAGTTTATAGTTGCGCGGAATGACTTTGACAAACCGGTGGACATACGCATCCCACTCTTCGAGCACTAACGCCGCCCGCGGGCTTCCCGTATAGCGGTAATGGTTTTCGATCATCCGGCGCACGTCGCGAATTTCTTCCTCGTCTTCGAGCCGCTCAAACGAGACGAGCTCAAGGTTGGCGGTTTGCTGCCAGCTGTCTTCGTCAGCGAGAACGTAAGCGATGCCCCCGGACATGCCAGCGGCGAAGTTTTTGCCAATCGAACCGAGGATGACGACGCGGCCGCCGGTCATATATTCACAGCCGTGATCGCCGACTCCCTCAACAACGGCATGAACGCCGCTGTTGCGCACACAGAACCGCTCGCCTGCGCGGCCGCGAATGTACGCCTCGCCGCTCGTCGCCCCGTAGAAGGCGACGTTGCCGATAATGACGTTGTCCGTTGCGGCAAACGGCGCCTCATGCGGCGGACGGACGATCACTTTGCCGCCCGAAAGCCCTTTGCCGACGTAGTCGTTCGCGTCGCCGACGAGCTCGAGCGTCATCCCTTTCGGCACAAACGCCGCAAAACTTTGCCCGGCCGATCCGGTGAAATGGAGGCGGATCGTATCATCCGGCAACCCTTCCTCACCGTAGCGTTTCGAAATCTCGCTGCCGGTCATCGCCCCGACCGTGCGGTGGACGTTGCGGATGGCGAGGTGAAGTTCGATCAGCTCCTGCCGCTCAAGCGCTGGCTGCACCGCCGGCAAAATTTCTGTATGATCAAGCGTCTCTTCCAAACGATGGTTTTGCCCTTTGCTGCAAGTGCGCGGTCCATCGACTTGGTACAGAAGACGCGACAGGTCGAGATGTTTCGCTTTCCAATGCGCTTTCGCCCGCTCACTTACCTTCAAGACATCGACGCGGCCGACCATTTCGTCGATCGTGCGGAAGCCGAGCTCCGCCATAATTTCCCGCACTTCTTGAGCGACAAAGTACATAAAGTTGACGACATGTTCTGGCTTCCCGGTGAATTTTTTGCGCAGCTCCGGATTTTGCGTCGCCACGCCGACCGGGCATGTATCCAAATGGCAGACGCGCATCATGACACAGCCTAAAACAACGAGCGGAGCGGTCGCAAAGCCGAACTCTTCAGCGCCAAACAGCGCCGCCATCACGACATCGCGGCCGGTCATCAGTTTTCCGTCCGTTTCCAAGATGACGCGGTCGCGCAACCCGTTGAGCATGAGTGTTTGGTGCGTTTCCGCCAACCCAAGCTCCCACGGCAGGCCGGCATGCTTGATGCTCGTTTTCGGCGACGCACCCGTGCCGCCGTCATAGCCGCTGATGACAATGACATCGGCGTTCCCTTTCGCCACCCCGGCCGCGATCGTGCCAACGCCGGCTTTCGCGACGAGCTTGACGCTGATGCGCGCGTCTTTGTTGGCGTTTTTCAAATCATAAATGAGTTGGGCCAAATCTTCAATCGAGTAAATGTCATGGTGCGGCGGCGGAGAAATAAGCTCCACCCCCGGCGTGGAGCCGCGCACTTTGCCGACCCACGGATACACTTTGTTGGCCGGAAGCTGCCCGCCTTCGCCTGGTTTTGCTCCTTGGGCCATTTTGATTTGCAATTCATCGGCATTGACCAAATAATGGCTTTTTACGCCAAAACGTCCGGACGCCACTTGTTTGATCGCGCTGCGGCGCCAGTCGCCGTTTTCATCTTTCACATAGCGGGCCGGGTCTTCGCCGCCCTCGCCGCTGTTGCTTTTTCCGCCGATCCGGTTCATAGCGATCGCCAGCGCCTCATGAGCTTCCTGGCTGATCGAACCGAACGACATGGCCCCTGTTTTAAAGCGGCGGACGATCGACTCGACCGGTTCGACTTCCTCAATCGGCACCGGCTGTCGGCTCGAATCGAAATCGAACAAATTGCGCAAGAACGTCAACTGTTCTTCATTGGCCAGTTTCGAATATTGTTTATAGAGGTTGTAATCGTTTTTCCGGCATGCCCACTGCAGCAAATGGATCGTCTTCGGGTTGAACGCGTGATGTTCGCCGTTGCGGCGCCATTGCAACTCGCTGCCCGTATCCAGCACATCGTCTTCGTACCGTGCGCCAAATGCGGACTCATGGCGCATTTTCGCTTCTTTGGCGATTTCCGCAAGCCCGATGCCGCCAATTTGCGATGCCGTGCCGGTAAAGTACTCATCGATGACATCGTTGCCGATGCCGACCGCCTCAAAAATTTGTGCGCCGCGGTAGCTTTGCACCGTCGAAATGCCCATTTTCGACATCACTTTGACGACGCCGTCAACAGCCGCCTTGATATATGTTTTCACCGCTTCACGGTAAGACAAGGCGATCGTGCCGTTTTCTGATGCTTGGCGGATCGTCTCCAGCGCCAAGTACGGGTTGATGGCGTCCGCCCCGTAGCCGATGAGCGCCGCAAAATGATGCACCTCGCGCGCCTCGCCGCTTTCGATAAGCAGGCTGACGTTCGTGCGCGTCCCTTTGCGGACAAGATGCTGGTGAAGCCCGCTTGTCGCCAACAAAACCGGAATGGCGACATGTGTTTCATCAACGCCGCGGTCGGACAGCACAAGAAGCGCCGCCCCGCTTTCGATCGCTTCATCCGCTTTGGCAAACAGCTCATCAAGCGCCTGTTTCAAATCATCAGTAAACAGCGTCGGCAGCACCACACACGCAAATTCCGGATGCGGGTTCGCTTTTAACGCCGCCAGTTCCTCGTTCGTCAACAGCGGCGTCTCAAGGCGGATGCGCCGCGCCGCTTTGGCGCCCGGATGCAAAATGTTCCCTTCTTTTCCAAGAAGTGTCATCGTCGAGGTGACGACATATTCGCGGATCGCATCAATCGGCGGATTTGTCACTTGGGCGAACAGCTGCTTGAAGTAGTTGAACAAACTTTGCGGCCGCTCCGACAGCACGGCAAGCGGAGCGTCCATGCCCATGGCGCCGGTCGGATCTTTTCCTTCCGCCGCCATCGGCAAAATCGTTTTTTCCACATCTTCAAACGTGTAGCCGAACGCTTTTTGCAGTTTGACGAGCTGCTTCGGCGCTTCGACGTCCTCCGGAATTTCCAGATCGCCAAGCGTGATCATTTGCTCGTTGATCCATTGGCGATATGGCTTTTCATGAGCCATTTCTTCCTTGATTTCCTGATCGGAGATGATGCGCCCTTGCTCCAGGTCAACCAACAGCATTTTCCCCGGGCTCAGCCGTTCCTTATATAAAATGTTGTTCGGGTCGACATCAATGACGCCGACTTCGGATGAGAAAATAATGTAGTCGTCTTTGGTGACGTAATAGCGGGCCGGACGCAGGCCGTTCCGGTCCAAAATGGCGCCGATTTGCTTGCCGTCCGTGAACGAAATCGCCGTCGGGCCGTCCCACGGCTCCATCAAACAGCTATGATACTCGTAAAACGCCTTTTTCGCGTCGTCCATTTGCTCATCCCAAAACCAAGGCTCCGGAATGAGCATCATCGCGACATGGGCCGGCTTGCGGCCTGCCAGAACAAAAAATTCAAACGCGTTATCCAAAATCGACGAGTCGCTGCCGTTCGTATCCAAAATCGGCAGGACTTTTTCCAAATCCGCGCCGAACGCTTCCGAGACAAACTGCTTCTCGCGCGCCGCCATCCAGTTGACGTTGCCGCGCAGCGTGTTGATCTCGCCGTTGTGGATCAAATAACGGTTCGGATGGGCCCGCTCCCAGCTCGGGAACGTGTTTGTGCTGAAGCGCGAATGCACGAGGGCGAACGCCGAGCGGAACCGTTCGTCTTGCAAATCCAAATAAAATGCATCGATTTGTTCCGGCGTCAAAAGCCCTTTATAGACGATCGTCCGGCTTGAAAAGCTTGCTACGTAGCACTCGTTGTTTTCCACGCATTTTTCGAACTGTTTGCGGATCACATACAGTTTCCGCTCAAACGCCAGCTCATCAGCCACGTCATCACTTGCCGCGACAAACACTTGGCGGATGAACGGCTGGCTTTGCCGCGCCAGTTTGCCAAGCTTTTCACGATCGACCGGAACTGTCCGCCATCCGAGCAGCCGTTGCCCTTCTTGAGCGACGATCTCATTGAACATCGATTCATAGTACGCCCGTTTCGCTTCCTCTTCCGGCAAAAAGAACATCCCGACCCCGTAGCGCCCTTTTTCCGGCAAGTTCATCCCGCCGCACACCGCTTGAAAATACTCGTGCGGAATTTGCGTCATAATGCCCGCGCCATCGCCCGTTTCCGGATCGCTCCCTTGTCCGCCGCGGTGTTCAAGCTGGCGAAGCATATGAAGTGCCTTTTCGATAATGTCGTGCGACGGTTTTCCTTTCAAATGCGCATAAAACCCGATCCCGCATGCATCATGTTCAAATTCCGGGCGATACAGCCCCTGCGCTTCCGGTAATCCGTAGTGTTTCATGCTGCCTTCCCCTCCCGTTCCGAATTGTCTGTAATATTCATTGTAGTTTTCAAAATTAATATAAACAATATATAATTTAGATAAAATCCATCTCATTTTGCGATCAATCAAAAGGAGGGAGAAAAATGGAGTTGCGGCAACTGCAATATTTCGTGGAAGTCGCCCGGCGCGAACACGTCTCCGAAGCCGCCGATGCCCTCCATGTCGCGCAGTCGGCGATCAGCCGGCAAATCGCAAACTTAGAGGCGGAGCTTGGTGTGCAGCTCTTTGAACGAGAAGGGCGGAACGTGAAGCTCACCCCCATCGGCCGCCACTTTTTGCCGCACGCCGAGGCGGTGTTGAAGGCGGTGGATGATGCAAAGCAACAAATCGAAGAATATTTAGACCCGGAGCGCGGGACGATTAAAATCGGGTTTCCGACAAGCCTGGCGAGCCATATGATGCCGATGGTCATCTCCGCCTTTAAAACAGAGCACCCGAACGTCTCGTTCCATCTCCGCCAAGGGTCGTACTATTATTTAATCGAAGCGGTGAAAAAACGGGAAATTGATTTGGCCTTTCTTGGACCGATTCCCGCACGCGAAATCGGCATCAAAGGGGAAATTTTATTTTCTGAACCGTTTGCCGCCCTCCTGCCGAACAGCCATCCGCTCGCTCGCCGCGACCGGATCGTGTTAAACGAATTGCGCCACGACCCGTTTGTCACGTTCCCAAAGGGATACATTTTGCATCAAATCGTCATTGACGCTTGCCACCAAGCCGGATTTTCGCCCAACATTTCATCGGAAGGCGAAGATCTCGATGCCATTAAAGGGCTTGTCTCCGCCGGCATCGGCGTCACCCTCTTGCCGGAGAGCGCCCTGTCGGAAAGCTTGCTTCGCTACGCCGCCAAAGTGCCGATTGAAATGCCGCAAGTGAAGCGAAATGTCGGCATCATCGTCTCCGACCATCACGAATTGGCTCCGTCGGTGAAAGTGTTTTACCGGTTTGTGAAAGACTTTTTCTCCGAGCTGGAGCGGTATCAGCTCGGGTAAGAAGCACTAAAGAAAAGAGAAGGGGAGACGCCTCTTTCCCCTTCCCGTTGAACAAAACGAGAGCGTTTTTTCAAGGGCTTATTTTGCGATTTTAACCATTTGTTTCGCCGCTTTCCTTCCGGACAATCACATTCGTCCCCGGAATTCGTCTCACTTGCCGAGAATGGGAGGCCACAAATCCTTTCAACATATCATCCACTACGCGCTGTGGATCATTGATCAATTTCTTCAAGATTCCTCTCCCCCTCGACCAAGAATGATAAAAGGGAATCCCAACCTAATATTTGGAAGGGAAAAACCGCGATTTTCCCCAATCAGGCCAGCCGCACGACCGTCCGGCCGCGCAGCTCGCCGCGCAAAATGCGCTCGAGCGCCCAAGGCAGTTCATGAAGCGTAATTTCTTGGGCAATCCGCTCCAAATCCGGCTTTAAGTCGCCAGCGAGCCGTTCCCAAATGCGCAGGCGCAAATCCATTGGACAATAGACGGAATCGATGCCAAGCAAGCTGACGCCACGCAAAATGAATGGATGAACCGTTGTCGGCACTTCCGCCCCTCCGGTCAGCCCGCTCACCGCCACGGCTCCGCCATAGCGGATGCGGCTTAACACCGTCGCCAGCGTCCGGCCGCCGACCGGATCGACCGCCGCCGCCCAACGCTGCTTATCGAGCGGACGGATGCGTTCCGCGGTGACGTCTTCGCGCGTCAATACTTCCTTGGCGCCGAGGGCGCGCAAATAGTCGTGCTCCGCCGCTTTGCCTGTGCTCGCCTCCACCGTGTAGCCGCGCTTGGCGAGCATCGATACGGCCAAACTCCCAACGCCGCCCGTCGCCCCAGTGACGAGCACCGGCCCGCGCTCCGGCGTCAGCCCGTGCTCCTCAAGACGATGAATGGACAACGCCGCCGTAAACCCAGCCGTGCCGATCGCCATCGCTTCTCTTAACGTCAACCCTTTCGGCAGAGGCACGATCCAATCGCCATGCAGGCGGGCGTATTCGCTGTAGCCGCCGAAGTGAGTGACGCCAATTTCGTAGCCGGTCGCAACCACTTCGTCCCCTTCGCGGAAACGCGGATGTTGCGACGAGACAACCACCCCAGCCAAGTCAATCCCAGGCACAAACGGATACGTTTTCACGATTTTGCCGTCTGGAATCGAGGCCAGCCCGTCTTTGTAGTTCACGCTCGAATAATGGACGCGGACAAGGACATCGCCTTCCGGCAAATCATCCATGGAAATCGTCTGCACGCCGGCTGTAAATTCCGTTTCGGTTTTGTTGACAACAAACGCTTGAAATGCGGACATCATTCTCCCCCTTTACACGATGTATCTCTCACTAGTCTAATTCGACGAACGAATGCCCGATTCCTTTCTTCCCTTCTTCGTCCGGCACAAAAGTCTAACACCAGCCGCTCGCTTCCATTTCCCCTTGACTGCCTGCACGAAGGCAAACAAAACGCCAGCCTGTCGATCCAGCTGGCGTTTGTCCTTCTATTTAATTGCCGCTAACGCCCCGGTCAAGACACGGACCACAAACGAAAGTTCATCATCCGTGATGCAAAGCGGCGGCGATAAGGTGAGCACGTTGTTGTATCCGGCGACCGTCGTTCCGTTCTTGCCAATGATGAGGCCGTTTTCTTTGCATCGATTGATCACTTGATTGACAAGTGACACATCGAGCGGCTCTTTCGTCGCTTTGTCAGCGACAAGTTCAATGCCGACGAGCAGCCCTTTGCCGCGCACATCGCCGACATACGGGTGATCGGCCAAGTTCGTTTTTAGCTCATCAAGCAGCCATTCCCCTGCTTCGCGCGAGCGGTCAAACAGCCGCTCCATCTTCATGATCTCAATATTCTTTAGCGCAACCGCACAAGCAGCCGGGTGGCCGCCAAATGTATTGACATGGCGGAAGTAATCGTATTCTTCCGTTCCTTTAAACGCCTCATAAATCTCTTTCCGCACCGCCGTTGCCGCCAGCGGCAAATATGCGCTCGTAATGCCTTTCGCCATCGTGATGATGTCTGGCTTGACGCCGTAGTTTAGAAATCCGAACGCTTTTCCCGTCCGGCCAAAGCCGCAGATGACTTCATCGACAATGAGCAAGGCGCCGTGCTTTTCGCATACTTCTTTGACCGCTTTCATATACCCGTCCGGAGGAATGAGCACTCCGCCCCCGGTGATGATCGGCTCCATGATGACCGCGGCGATCGTTTCGCTCAACTCCCACGTCATGACATCGTCAATGGCCTTTACCGCCCGCAGCTGGCGCGGATCGTCAGCTGAATCGGGGTCGCGGTAGCCATCCGGCGGCGGCACATGGATGAAACCTGGGGCGAGCGGCTCGTATTTGTATTTCCGCTGCGCCTGCCCGGTCGCTGAGAGCGCCCCCATCGAGTTGCCGTGGTACGCCCGGTAGCGGGAAATGATTTTGTACCGATGATGCTCCCCGCGCTGCTGGTGGTATTGGCGGGCGATTTTAAACGCCGTTTCGTTCGCTTCCGACCCGCTGTTGGAAAAGAAGATGACATACTCATCGCCCAACAGTTCGTTGAGCTTTTCCCCAAGCTCGATCGCCGGCCGATGGCTTTGCGTCAACGGGAAATACGCCAGCGTCTTCAGTTGCTCATACGCCGCTTCGGCGAGTTCCTCGCGCCCGTAGCCTACGTTGACGCACCAGAGCCCGGCCATCGCATCCAAATACTGATTGCCAGCTACATCCGTCACCCAGCAGCCTTTCGCTTCGGCCGCAATCAGCGTTGCTTGTGGGTTATATGGCTTCATCGAATGCCAAATATATCGGGCATCTTTGTCGAGCCACAGATGGTAGGCTTGTTTTGTTGTCATTACTTGGCGAACTCCTTTCTATTTTAGAAATCAAATCGGGAAGTAATCATTTTTTTGCGCGTGTAAAAATTCACGCCATCTTTTCCGTTTACATGAAGATCGCCGTAAAACGAATCCTTCCAGCCAGAGAACGGGAAAAACGCCATCGTCGCCGGCACGCCGACGTTAATGCCCAGCATCCCTGCATCGGCCTCTTCACGAAATTTCCGGACGGCCTTGGCATCCTTTGTATAAATCGTCGCCCCGTTCCCATACCGAGACTTCCGAATATAGCTGAGCGCTTCATCTAAATCATTGGCCCTCAGCAAACTTAATACCGGCGCGAATATCTCTTCTTTCGCAATCGTCATATTCGGGGTAACATGATCAAAAATCGTCGGACCTAAAAAATTGCCTTCGGGTCTATCATCCATTTCCTTTCGCCCATCGCGAAGCAATACCGCCCCCTCTTCAATCCCTTTTTGAATGTAGCCTAGTACCTTTTCGCGATGAGACTGCCGAATGACCGGGGTTAATAACACTTCCGGATCCATGCCATTCCCAATAATCAACTCATCCGCTTTTTGTTTCAACCGACGGACAAACGTTTCGTTTTCCCCCACAATCACCACTGCACTGCAAGCCATGCAACGCTGGCCCGCGCTGCCAAACGCTGAGCTGATCACATGTTGCACGGCCGTCTCTACATCCGCATCTGGCATAACAATATGATGGTTTTTCGCCCCCGATAATGCCTGCACGCGTTTGCCTTGCGCCGCTGCCTGTTCGTACACATACTTGGCCACTGGCTGTGAACCAACAAATGAAATCGCACGAATATCTTCATGATCAATCAGGGCATTGACCACCTCATACGCTCCATGAACGACATTGAGCACCCCAGGAGGGGCACCTGCCTCCGTAAACAGTTCTGCTAGCTTATTGGCCAAAATGGGCGTCCGTTCCGATGGCTTCAATACAAACGTATTGCCGCACACAATCGCCAATGGGAACATCCAAAGCGGCACCATCATGGGGAAATTGAACGGAGTGATCCCTGCCACAACTCCCAACGGATAACGAAACATTTCGGAGTCAATCTCTTCCGCAATATTCGCCAGCGATTCCCCCATCAGCAACGTCGGAGCGCCGGCCGCAAACTCCACGCATTCAATCCCCCGTTGAATTTCTCCGTACGCTTCTTTATACGCTTTGCCATTTTCCTGTACGACAAGCTCGGCTAATTCCTCATGATGCTGGTTTAACAAATGGTGAAATGAAAACATAATCCGCGCCCGTTTTGGAACAGGGACATCTTTCCATGTCGCAAACGCTTTCTTAGCTGCTTGCACCGCTTGATCGACATCCTCTTTGGTTGAGATCGGAACGCGCGCCAACACCTCCCCAGTCGCTGGGTTCGGGACTTCTAGCGTTTCCGTGCCGCTCGATGCCACCCATTGTCCACCGATATAGTTTTTGAGAACCGTTGTTTCCGGTTTGGTGATGGACATCAGATTCTCCTCCTTATCCCTATTCTTTGTTCAGGATCTAAATATTTTGTATTGTTACACAAAATTATCCTCCAATTTTTGAGGACCTTCACTAGACAAAGCGTAAAAGCGATTAGCCTATTTATTCCACAATGTGACCAAATTTTCTGTGAAAACGCGCTCCTTTGGCGGCCATTTTCATGTCAGGTGAAAAACAAAAGTTGCTCATGGATGTTTTTACAAAGAAATCCCCCCTAGAAGCCTATGGCATCTTCTGCTTTTTCGCTTCTCAGAGGGGGATACTTCTTATAATCTTCGCAGCCGATCATGCTGCACATATTTATTTTCCATATTTTGCGAATGCAAATATTCATATGCCTTGATCATAAACTCAATAGCGAGCCGTTTTTCCGGATTCATAAAATCCTCGCCTAAAAGCGACTCTAGTTTTTGAATCCGATGGTACAGTGTTTGCCTAACGACAAATAGTCGTTGTGCAGTTTCTTTTTTTGAACCGTTACACGCCAAATATACCTTTAACGTTTCCAGCAAGTTCCCATTATACTTTTCATCGTATTGAAGAACAGGCTCTAAGTATTCCATGACGACTTCATATAAATCATTGTATTTATGAATAAGGGAAATAATTCGATAGATATGCAAATCCTCGTAAAAACAGCTATTAGCTCTGCCGCCAAGATGATGTTGAATTTTGATCGTCTCTAAAGCCGTCCGATAACTTTTGTCCATATGAGAAACATTTTCGATAAATTTTCCGACCCCGACAACAAATTGAGGCAATTTCTTCTTTATGAATATAATCCGATTCAAGCAAGGAATTCAGTCCTATTTTCATTCGGCTTTTCCATGTTTTCATTTCTCTGTTATTGATCATAATAAATACGATGCTGCTATGAAAATCCACAGGAAATGTTGAAAAACCTTGTTGTTCAAAAATCGTCCGGCATAGCACTTTAAAATAAATCATGTCTAAATTCGAGCATTGCTTCATTGAAGATTTAAAACGGACGACAAGCACCGTCCCTCCTTTTGGATTTGGCTCTGCCCCATACTCAGCCAAATAACTAAACACACTTTCAATAGGATGCTCTCCCTCTAGCCAGCTTTTCAACCACTCATTTTCTTCTACTCTCTTTTTTTCATCGACATACAAATCACGAAGCAAATGCTGCGCTAGCGCAGTTGCCGTACGATCCAAAATCAGCAGATCAAACTCGCTGATTTCCTTTCCGGTTGACACAATGGACAGCTCGGCATATTCATTCCCGAGAAATTGGATCGGTTGGGTGGCCACTTTTTTCTTCGAAGCTACGTTGTCGCCAACTATCAGCTGCTCTTCCTTAAATGTTTTGCTGTATTTAGGAAATACCTCCACCTCTCTGCCGTTTATTTTAAAAATCACTTGATGTCCCGAATAGTGGTGCAATAGTTTTAAGATTTCACTATAATGATCCATCGAAAGTAATTTTTTGTTTAATTGCTGTGAATATGATTCTAGTCCGGAGATGATTTCATAGTGTTGGTTAATTAAATAAGTGTGGATGTCTTGGGTGATCTCGACGAAAGGCACTTCTTTGAGAAAGAGAATGATTGGAAAGTGATGCGCATTCGCTAAATCGATTACTTCTTGCGGAACAGAAGGAGTATGCATGCCGATTTCAATGCATAATCCCGAAGCGTCACAGTCGATAAGCTGTTCTACAAACGATCGAAACAATTCCTTATTTTCCTTCCATCCCACCCCAGTAGATAAAATCAGCTCTTTTCCGTTTAACAGATGATGGATTTTCGCAACCTCGACAACATGAACCCATTTTACAGTGCGGTTGAGCCCGTTATGCCCTGCAACCACTTCAACATGTTCAAAATGTTTCCGCTTTAGAATATCAGAAACCGTTAATGTAGGAGTCTTCATACACTTTGTTTCACTCCCTTTACACCGATCATGGCAATGCCATTTTACTATATTAGGCAGCGTAAACGGTCGCTCCTGCTTCTATCAATGTTTATGTAACGGCTTGTCTATATATGGCTTCTTACGTTCCATTATACAGAAAGCAACATCATCGATCTCGTTTTATGTTATGAAATGTGACATACATTTGGGCGGTTCACCGCTCTGTTTCCTGAAAATCAAAGCGCCGGTCCTGCCTCTATAATGATTGAGGATATATAGAGGAACTCGTTCCGGCGCTTATCGCGATGTACATCGCTCTTCTCGCTCTATTTATGGTGTGTTCTGAGCTGGCGGATTAATAATGACGAAAAATATTTGCGTGCGTCAGCGTTTGTAATATGCAGTGTTTGGATATCTCTTGTTTCTGACAAAGAGCCTGCTTTCTCAAATTCAACAAACGATCCACTTAAATTTTCTTTTACGCTTTTCATATAGTATCCTTGTTCCATTAAGTAATCGATCTTTTCTCGCTCACGCAGAAACTGATGGTAAGTCATCGCACCCCCCCCCGCTTCTCGTCGTGACCCGCATCCCCACTGCCAGGCACAGCTTGTTTGTGTTCAGTGATTCATTTACGTTATGACATTTTCACCACATCTTGGTCGGCCATTAGCGCCCCATATTTCGCGCGTTTTACATATTGGCCGTACCCCGGTTTCCCGACAAATTGTTTATCACGCACCACAAATTCTCCTCTACATAAAACCGACACGGGTTCCCCTGTTACTTTCATCCCTTCAAATGGATTATAATCCACAGCCATATGGTGTGTTTCGGCTGAAATCACCCGTTCAACCGTTGGATCAAAAATGACTAAATCCGCATCGGCACCGACGGCAATGGTTCCTTTTTTCGGGAATAGACCAAACAATTTGGCAATTCTTGTTGATATAATATCAACAAACTGGTTGAGGGTAATTCTCCCTTTTTTCACTCCTTCACTGAAAAGAATACTCACCCGATCCTCAATAATAGGACCACCATTTGGAATTTTGGTAAAATCTCCTCTTCCTAATTCTTTTTGACCTTTAAAATCAAATGAGCATTGGTCGGATCCGAGCGTTTGCAGCTGTCCGTTTTTTAAGGCATTCCATAGCACTTCTTGATGCCATTTCTCACGAAGCGGCGGCGACCATACATATTTAGCGCCTTCAAAATTCGGCTTTTCTAAATAGGACTGATCGAGCACTAGATACTGCGGACATGTTTCACCCCATACATTCAACCCCTTATTGCGCGCTTCAGCAATTTTCTCTACCGCTTGAGCGCATGATACATGAACGACGTACAATTGTGAATCAGCGAGTTCTGTCAATTGACAGGCGCGCCCCGTCGCTTCTCCTTCTAGTTCTGGAGGTCTCGTTAATGCGTGATAAATCGGATCAGTATGCCCGTCCTCCAAGGCTTTTTTCGTTAAATAGTCAATCACGTCTCCATTCTCGGCATGCACCATGACAAGCGCTCCGAGTTCTTTTGCCGCGACTAGCGTCCGATACAAAGTTCCATCATCAGCTTGAAACACGTTTTTATACGCCATAAATACTTTAAAGGAGGTGATTCCTTCTTCTTCGATCACTTTTGGAAGTTCTGCAAGCACCTCGTCTGTTATTTCACTGATCATCAGATGGAACCCGTAATCGATCACCGCTTTTCCCGTCGCTTTGTTATGCCAAGTTTCAATCGCTTTTTTCAGGGGCTCGCCTTTATTCGTTAAGCAAAAATCAATAATGGTTGTCGTCCCGCCAAATGCGGCGGCAATCGTCCCCGACTCAAAGTCATCTTTTGTCACGGTGCCGCCAAACGGCATATCTAAATGAGTATGCGGATCAATGCCTCCTGGAAATACATAACAACCTTTGGCATCAATCACTTCCGCTCCGCTCTCATCTAAATTTCTCCCGATCATCGCAATTTTCCCATCTTGGATGAGGAGATCGGCCTCATATATATCTGCAGCGGTGACAATTATTCCATTTTTTACCATCTTTGTCATCATGATATCCTCCTTAATTTATAATGATTTGATATCCACACTGCAACCGCTCAGCCGGCCAAGGGCGGCTTGCCGTTCATTCCATGTCATCGGGGGATGTTCGCTTGGCACTTCGATCATCTCAATCGCTCCATCAACCGGGCAGACGATGGAACATAAATTGCATCCTACACAATCTTCTTCGCGCACTTTTAAATATTCTTTTCTGTTTTCGTCTATGCAACGCTCAATACATTGATGGGAAGCATCTTCACAAGAAATATAGCACTTATTGCACTGAATACAGCGCTCGCGATGAATTCGCGCCACAACCTTATAATTGAGGTCCAAATCTCCCCAATCAGAATACTTCGACACCGATTTTCCTACAATATCCATTACGGAAGCAATTCCTTTTTCATCAAGATAGTGATTCAATCCTTCAATCATATCCTCGATAATCCGAAACCCATGGTGCATAACCGCCGTGCACACTTGAACTCCTGTAGCCCCCATTAACATGAATTCAACGGCATCTCTCCAATTGGAGATCCCGCCAATTCCTGAAATCGGAATGCGGATACGTGGGTGTCGCGCGCATTCGGCCACCATATTTAAAGCAATCGGTTTTACTGCCGGACCGCAGTATCCCCCGTGCGCCCCCTTTCCTGCTACATGTGGAATCGTATTCCACGTATCTAAGTCCACCCCCATGAGACTATTGATGGTGTTGATCAAACTGATGGCATCTGCCCCGCCTTGGGCAGCCGCTTCAGCGGTCGCCGTAATATCGGTAATATTAGGAGTTAATTTGACAATGACAGGGGTGCGTGCCACCTCTTTGACCCAATATGTCTGTCGTTCGACCAATTCTGGCACTTGACCTGATGCCGATCCCATCCCCCGTTCCGCCATTCCATGCGGACAGCCAAAATTGAGCTCCAGCCCATCCACGCCCACATCTTCTACTCGCTTCACAATCTCATGCCATTTTTCGCGCTTGGGCTCGACCATCAAAGAAGCGACTACAGCCCGGTCAGGAAAACGTTTTTTCGTCTCATAAATTTCCTTTAAATTTTCCTCAAGAGGACGATCCGTGATTAATTCAATATTGTTAAAGCCCATGACTCTCTGTCCGTTAAAACTGATTGCTGCAAATCGGGACGATACATTCAAAATAGGTTCCCCTAATGTTTTCCATACCGCTCCTCCCCAGCCCGCCTCAAATGCCCTTTGCACTTGATACCCCGAATTGGTGGGAGGGGCGGAAGCGAGCCAAAATGGATTGGGGGACTTGATTCCCGCTAAGTTAATGCTTAAATCGGCCATTGCCGTTCCCTCCTCTCATTTAGGCCGTTTCGCTCACTGCCTTTGTCAAATATTGATGAATCCCGTAAGCAGCTTCCTTCCCTTGCTGCGCTGCCACCACCACCATCGCTTCGCCTTTTCCTCTTTCAAAAATCACATCCCCACAAGCAAACACCTTCGGATTCGACGTTTGATATGTTTCAGGATTCACCTTGACTACGCCATGATCATGCTCCAATCCAAAAGCTTCAATCAATTCGATATGACGTTCTTGCCCAATGGCTTTAATCACAACATCAACCGGCATAATCAATTCTGATCCCTCAACCGGAAGAGGACGGCGGCGGCCATCAGCGTCTGTTTCTCCCAATTCCATCCGAACGCATTCAACATGAGTAACCTTGCCCTTACTGTCGCCAATAATCCGTTTGGGGGCTGTTAGCCAACGAAATTCGACACCGTCCTGTTTGGCAAACTCATACTCAAATTCATAAGCTGTCATTTCTTCTTTCGTCCGGCGATATAAAATTTTTACATTTTCCGCTCCTAGACGCACGGAACAGGTAGCCGCATCAATCGCGGTATTTCCCGCACCTATCACAACTACCCTTTTCCCCACCAGCCGATCAGTCAACGGTTTTGTTTTCGTCTCTTTAATCAACTCAATGGCGTCATATACTCCGTCCAAGTCTTCTCCCGGGATTCCTAGCTTTGGCACTTTCCCCATGCCAACAGCTAAAACAACAGCATCATAACATTCTAGGAGCTCGTTCACTTCAATATCCTTACCAACCCTTGTATTGGTGCGGATTTGTACGCCTAAGCTTTTGATTTGATTGACTTCCCACAACGAGATGTTTTGGGGGAGGCGGAAGGAAACAATGCCATACGTGTTCAGCCCGCCTGCCTCGTTCTCCGCTTCAAAAATGGTCACTTCATATCCCAGACGAGCTAGTTCTCTGGCAGATGATAATCCAGCAGGGCCGCCGCCGACAACCGCCACTGTTTTTCCATTTTTTCGCCCCGCTTGGAATAACACTTCTTTATTTCGGATCGCCCAATCGGTCGCATATCGCTGCAATTTTCCAATCATAATGGGTTTTGTAGAATGGTTTAATACACAAGCCCCTTCACATAATTCCTCTGTCGGACACACTCTTGCACAACTGGCGCCAACCGGGTTTGACAGCATAATGGATTTCGCTGACCCTTTTACATTCCCAGAAGCAATTTTTTTGATAAAAGCAGGGATGTCAATCCCTGTCGGACAAGCCCGAATACAGGGAGCGTCATAACAGTACAAACATCGATTCGCTTCTTCCATTGCTTCTCGATCTGTCAAGCCAGGCTCTACTTCTTCAAAGTTCTTTTCCAAACGTGATTGCTCCATCTCCATCCCCCTCCACGCGTCATTTTTAAAGAAAGGGAATAGAGTCATTCCCTCATCCCCTTTCTCATTGCTTTCTATGGAAGTAAAGCCGTCATTTCACTATAGGTTTCCGGACGACGATCACGGTAAAATTGCCAAGTATCGCGCACTTCCCGAATCATCTTCTTATTCATGACGCCAATCACCACTTCATCTTGATCACGGCTGCCCATGGCCACAAAATTCCCTCTAGGATCAACCAAGTAAGACTGCCCGTAAAACTCTCCCATGTTCCAAGGCGCTTCATATCCAACCCGATTGATGGCAGCTACGTAATAGCCGTTGGCAACGGCATGAGCCGGTTGTTCCAGTTTCCATAAATATTCGGAGAGACCTGCTACCGTAGCGGATGGATTGAACACAATTTCAGCGCCTTTTAGTCCTAAAATTCGCGCTCCCTCTGGAAAATGACGGTCATAACAAATATAAACGCCGATCTTGGCAAAGGCGGTGTCAAATACCGGATAGCCTAAATTTCCAGGCTTAAAATAAAATTTTTCCCAAAATCCACATCCCTCGTTTCCTACCCCGACATGCGGAATATGCTGTTTGCGATACTTTCCTAAGTAGGTTCCGTCTGCATCAATGACAGCTGCCGTATTATAGTAAGTAGCAATTCCTTCCCTTTCATAAATCGGCAGAACGATCACTACCCCCAGTTGTTTTGCTATTTCCTGGAATATTTTGGTCGTTGGGCCATTTGGAATTTCTTCTGCCGCATCATACCATTTTGTATTTTGCTCGGCGCAGAAATACGGACCATAGAAAATCTCTTGCAAACAGATGATTTGTGCTCCTCGATCTTTCGCCTCCTCGACAAACTTGACATGCTTTTCAATCGCCTTTTCCTTATGAACCTCAACCGGCTCGTCCCCATGCACATTATGAGAAGCTTGGATCAAACCAATGGTCACTTGATCGGCCATGCCCCAATCACTCCTTTTTCGTTTTATCTGGTTTTCATAATTGGAATGAACTTTAAGAATATTCTACATAGTAAATCACTAGCTTTTCATTATACACTTTGTTAAATAATAGAAAACATTGATTGTTCACTATGTAAATTTCAGCGAAATAAATATGCAAGCTAGCCGAAGCCGCTCCCTAGGGGTGAGAACATCAAAATGTGAGGAATATTTACACATTTTACATAATGAATAGATTTCTCCTTTTCTTATTTGACAAATCGTATAATGAAAAATTTACGTATTATAGATAGAATTTTCTTAAATTTCGATTTTATACACAGGATTTTTAAAAAAGGGGGATATGAATGAAAACACAAATGGAACGCAATGGGATTGTGGTCTTAACGGAGGAAGCCGCACAAGAAGTCAGTAGAAGTCCTTTATGGAATGATGACTTGCGTCCGACAACATGGCAAGAACATTCATGGAAAGGGATCAATTTTGCTACATTGTGGATTGGAATGTGTTTATGCATTCCTTCATACACCATGGCCAGCGGCATGATTGCTTTAGGCATGAACTGGTGGCAAGCTGTTGGTACCATTTTTCTAGGGAATGTGATCGTCCTTATTCCAATTTTATTAAATTCCCATGCAGGAACAAAATTCGGGATTCCTTATCCTGTGTTTGCCCGGCTTTGGTTCGGAGATAAAGGCGCCCATATTCCCACTTTAGCCCGGGCCCTTGTAGCAGCCGGATGGTTTGGAATCAATACGTGGATCGGAACAGAAGCCATCGACACACTGCTCATGGCATCATTCTCTTCATGGAGCAATTTACCGGGACATACAGCCATTGTATTTGTATTATTTTGGATCTTAAATATCGGCATCGCTTATAGAGGCCCAGAAGCCATCAAAAAGCTAAGTGCAGTGGCGGCACCTGTTGTAGGCATTTCTTCTGTTATTTTACTTATTTGGGCATTTACAGACGCTGGAGGATGGGGGCCTATTTTAGAGACTCCTTCTAAGTTCGAGACAACCGGCGAATTCTTGAAAGTCTTCTTCCCTTCTTTAACCGGCGTCATCGGCTTTTGGGCCACATTGGCGTTAAACATCCCTGATTTTTGCCGATACGCCCAAAGCCAAAAATCGCAAATGGTCGCCCAAAGTTTCTCTCTGCCCATTACCATGACGGTTTTCTCCTTTATCGGCATCGCAGTGACTTCAGCAACCATCGTGATTTTCGGCCAAGCCATCTGGGATCCCGTTCAGCTCTTAGCAAAATTTCCTCCATTTGTCATCTTATTAGGAACTATTATTATTGTCATCTCTTCCGTAACTATAAACGTCGGTGCTAATGTGGTTGCTCCTGCCCGGGCGATTGAAAATTTATATCCGAAGCGAATTACATTTGGAATTGGCGCGATTATCACAGGACTATTCGCCATTTTATTGCAACCGTGGTATATTATGTCTAACTTTGGAAATTATATATTCGGCTGGCTTGGCACATACGCTGCTTTGCTCGGACCCATTGACGGCATTGCTATTGCGGACTATTGGCTCGTTCGCCGAAGACAGTTGCACTTAAAAGAACTGTACGAACCGAATGGCCGTTACAATTATGCAAATGGGTTTAACAAAAACGGAATGTACGCATTGATTGTAGGAGTGGCTATTCCTGTACTTGGTTTATTCATACCACCGCTTCGTTTTCTTTGGGACAACGCGTGGACATTCGGATTGTTCATTGCCATCGGTGTCTACACCTACTTAATGAAAAACGACCAAAGCGTATTAAAGGAAGGAGAGTATGAACAAATCACCCTTTTCGATTCAAAACATAACCGTCCTACAGAAATTGCAAAATAATGAGTCATTTACACCTAAACAGCCTATCGATGATAGAAGACAAGCAGCCCCTTCGGTACACATTGACATCGCCCTCCCACGAGGGCGCTTTCTTTTTGCAGGAAACTGCTATTTCCCTTGTCAATCCTGCATTCAACCTTGTCTACATTTGGCATACAGACACAAACATGACAACTTTTCGAACTTTCCACAGCATCTATTATATCGATAGCAGCTACGTTGTATACTGACATTGAGAAAAACTTCACAAATCAGGAGGACTAAAAAATGATCGTCCACGAACTGATGGAAATGGAGCATTTATTTGCCGAGCAATTGCAAGAAGGATATTACGTCATCCGCGAAACGTACCAAAACGTACTCGTTGAGCCGGAAGACGGCGACACCGTCCGGCAAGTGGACGCTGGAACGGAAGAGGTCGTCACCATCGTATTTGATCCCGGTGACGAATACTCCCTCATTTGCCTTGACACCTACACTTTCGCCGACGGCATTCCATCTTTGGCCGAGCTTAAGGAAACAATTGCCGCGGAATATGATGTGTTTGTCAACAATCGTTGGGCCGCGCCGTCGTTGTAAAAAAACGCCCGAAACGTTGGACATCGGAGACTCGGAAAACACGGGTATCACCTCAACCAAAGCGTCTTTCATCAACCTAGTCAAGGAACAGCCCGTTCGCCTAGCGAGCGGGCTGGTTTGTTCTCTCAATCCAAAACACTTTAAAGCCGATATCAAGCTCCGTCTTCCCCGTTTCACGGACGATTTTCTCCCCCGCGCGGCGAATGCGCTCGCGGCCAATGTCGCAAATTGTCCGAAACCCTGCCCGATACGCCTCTGACGTTTCCGCAAGCCGCTCAGGAAGCTGCACCATCATAAACGACCGCCGCCCGCCGTCTTCGGCGTTTTGCTGCATGACCGCATGGGCTGTTGTCGCCGAGCCGGAAAAAAAGTCGAGGATGAGATCGTCGTCCCTCGTTGTCAACGCCACCATGCGCTGAATGAGCTTCACCGGCTTCGGGTAATCCATGACCGCCAGCCCATCGAACAGCTCCTTCAACTCTTTTTTCGCCTCTTGCGAATGGGATACTTCGTCATGCGTCCAAATCGTAAGCGGCGTCACGGTCGGCTTCACTTCGCTTAAAAACCGCTTCAAGCGCGGCACCCCGTTGCCGTCTTTGCCAAACCAAATGCGGTTGTCCGCTGCCAGCTCGGCGAAGCGCTCTTTCGTCACCCGCCAGCAATACCCATTGGGCGGTGAAACAACTCGGCCGCCTGGCGTCACGATGTCATAAATCTTTTCCGGAATCGGCGGGCCGACCGACAAATCGCCTGACGTCCATGGCCCCCGCGGATCATTATCCGGATTGGCATACCGCCCGTCCGCTTCCGGATGGCGCGGCAAGCCGTACCAAGCTAAACGGTCGATATTTTTCGCATAACATAGGATGAAGTCATGGTTGCGCGAGGCGAACTTGTTCATATTCACGGGCGAAAACGCCCGCTGCCAAATGAACGTTGCGACAAAGTTCCGCTCACCAAAAATTTCATCGCACATTTTTTTCAAATTCGCCTGCTCCGTATCATCAATGGAAATAAAGATCGCCCCCGTCTCGGCCAACAGCGTTCTCGCCACCCAAAGGCGCGGATACATCATATTGAGCCAGCCGGCATGAGCGTGCGCTTCCTCCTGGATCCCGCTGGAAAGAGCTGCTTTCCCCTTGCGCCAATTGTCTTTATACGTGAACGATTTTCCGGTATTGTACGGCGGGTCGATGTAAATCATTTGAATGGTTCCTGCGTGCGTTGTTCGCAGCAGCTTTAACGCCTCTAAGTTGTCCCCTTCAATATACCAATTGTTCGTCGTCTCCCACCACTTGCTCGCCGCCCGATCCAGGCGCAGCACTCCTCTAGGGGGTGTCTCGGCCAACCGCTTCGCCTCCGTCTTCCCCGGCCATGTGAACTCATACGATTCTTCCCGACCCCCACAGCCGAGTTCCTTCCGCAGCCGATCCCAATCGATGTCCCCGTCCACCACCGCTTCAGGAAAGAGCTTCTTTACCGCTTCAAGCCTTGCATCCGCCACCTGTTTCCTTCTCCCACCGACGTTTGCCATGGCACGCTCCCCTCTCCTCCCGCGCCGCTCGATCCGTAGCGCGGGACTGCTTGTCCACGAATCTTATTTCCATTATTTCGCCATGGCGCGGCGGTTTCCTTCCTTTTTCCATAAAAACACCCCCGCCTTCTGCAAAAGAATGCGGGGGAACGAAATCCTCTAAAACGAGGCCTTCCTTTTTCAAGCATTAAAAGACTATTATCCAGAAAGACGCCACAAAGTCATGTTTCAATCCTCTAAACGAGGCCTCCCTTATTTCAAGAGCACCTTCATTTTACCATTGACTTTCTAAGATTGCAACGGGCATTTTTGCACAC